>JBPCVD010000607.1:0-15007 GCA_051010815.1 Rubripirellula sp. | reverse complement strand
GGACTACGACGAACAGCGTTTGGCTGCAGAGGTTGCTCGTTGCGTCGGCGTTGACTGGATGAAGGTCGACGGTCGGCGTGACGCCTTGCTGGACGCGGTTTCACAATCCGTTGAATTTAGCGAGGGTTGGTGCGTCAACGGTCACTTGCCCGCGAAGTTTTTGCTCAATCGAGCGATTAGGTCCTCCGGCTACAAGGTGGCGATCACGGGAGAGGGTGCCGACGAACTTCTTGCCGGATATCCACATTTGATGGTGGATCATTTTGATCAGGATGGTGTGGATGCGTCGATCATGCAGCAACATCGAGCGTCGAGTGGCATCATGCTGCCCTCCGCCAATGGATTGGATCTTGATTCGGCTGGTCAGTATCTCGGTTTTGTTCCGACATTTCTGCGGGCGAAAGCCTCACTCGGAAAGTTGCTGCGTGGTCATTTGCAAGAGGAGTTTCTTGAGCCATTCCGAGGAAGAGACGCCTACGCTGAATTGCTTGCGTCGATCGCGAGTCGTGATCAGCTTTCTGGACGTACCCGTGTCCATCAATCAACCTATTTGTGGGCAAAGACTGCCCTGTCCCAATACATCCTTCGCACGTTGGGAGATGGATGTGAGTCGGCGCATGGTGTCGAAGGTCGGGTGCCAATGTTGGATCACGTTTTGTTTCAGTGGGTGAAGACCTTGCCAGCCGAAATGCTGTTTCGAATGCGAGACCCCAATGAACGAGGCGTGAAAACCTGCGAATCAAAATGGATTCTGAGACGCGCCGTCGAGTCACGACTTCCTGGCGACGTCACGTGGCGAGCGAAACATCCGTTCGTTGCGCCACCGCTCGTATCGGGAGGGTCCGATGATGCGTCGGTTTGCGAACGATTGGAGGCGGCTGTCGATGATCATCCCTTCTTCGACACAGAGAAGGTAAAAGCGACTCTCGAGCGGACCCGCACCGCGAGTCCTACGCAGCAGATCGTCATTGATCCACTCTGGTGGACCGTGCTGTCGTCGCATGCGATGCTCACTCGTTGCAATGCACATGCGGACTCCGTTCCAATATGACGCCAAAGACAATCGAAAACGACGATGCTGTGACGGACTGGTGGAAGTCGTTTTATGACGACTTGGCCATGCTCGTTTTGAAGGATCAATCGCCGAAGCAGATCGAAGCGGATGTGACCGCCATCTCTCATTGTTTGCAAGTGCCGTCGAACTGCTCATTGCTCGATCAGTGTTGTGGACTTGGGCAGCATGCAGTCGCATTGGCTCGACGCGGCCATCGAGTTGTGGGAATCGATCAAGCCGCGAACTACGTGGAAGAGGCTCGGCGGTCAGCGCATGATTCAGGGGTCGACGTTGACTTCGAGGTTGCCGATGCGTTGAAGTTCGTGACAACCGACCCTGTCGATGCCGTCTTAAATTGGCACAGTAGCTTCGGCTATCTCGCGTCTGATCGTTCTAACGCGGCGATGCTTCGAAATGGATACGAATCATTGAAACCTGGCGGCCGCTTGTTGTTAGAGTTCCCGAATATGGTGCATCTAATCAAAGGCTTTCGACCAAAGATGACTCAGAAGCTGAAGGGCAATGTCGAATTGACGAGAACGAGTCGACTTGACCTGCCGTCCGGGACGTTGCTGCAGCGTTGGTCCTATCGGGCGCCGGATGGGCGGGAGAAGCATCACCGTAGTCAACTTCGAGTTTACCTACCCGATCAATTAGTAAGACTGATGAGTGGTGCGGGCTTCGGAGAGTTCAGGGTGCTCTCGCATGCGGGAAACGACTTGGTCGCAGACGACGCACGGTGCATCATCGTGGGGCGGAGGCCTTTGGATGACTGATGTCATTTGTGACTATCGCGGCGAGCAAGATACCGAATTTCGCTCCGCGATTTATGCAGGGACAATCTTTCGACTTCCGCCCTCGGATGCCTCTCTGCGACTCGTCCGACACGCTTGGGATGCGGCTCTCGAAACGTTCGGCGCGGATCCGCGTCACGTGGGAGCTCCGGAGTTTGGCTCGACACCGCGGGCTGCGGATCGATCGTCGGATAAGCGTTCAACAATCAATGACGACAACGCATTCTTTCGTCAGGTGGGGCGGCTTCGACACCACCTTTATGGCTCGGAAGAATGCCGTCGGGGGATGGCTGCACTCTTGCAGCAGGTTGGAGCGATCGCCCAGGAACATGTCGTGGATCCAGTGCGGTCCAGGCTCATTTCGGTGAATGGACATCTCAACGAGGCGGCGGCTTCGGTCTATTACGCACATCGTGACACGTGGTACGCAAATCCGCCGGCGCAAGTGACTTGGTGGTTGCCGCTTCACGATGTCGCGGCCGATCATACGTTTGAATTCTTGCCAGACTGTTTCGCGAATTCCGTGTTAAACGACTCCGAAGTCTTCGATTACGACCGCTGGATTGGGAAAGGTCCCGAGCTCAAGATCGGATGCCAAGACCCCAAAGCAGGGTTGCGAGAGCGGTATCCACGATTGCTGGAGTCGCTGCCAAAGCAGCGGCGAGTTGGGTTCGATGCCCGCGCCGGTGAGGTGATCGTGTTCTCTGGGCAGCACCTTCACCAGACGAGGCCGATTGAATTTGGGCTGGCCCGACTGAGTGTCGATTTTCGAACCATTCATGTGAAGGACTACCGCAGAGGTCTGGGGCCGGTCAACGTTGACAATCGCTCGACCGGTGACGCTTTTGCGGGTCACCAACCGCTGGCGGTGGAGAAGGAGGCATGACCGCCACTTTTCCCGAACGTTTCGACGTCGTGGCCGCCGAGCATGCCTCCCGCTCAGCCGTCGAATGTGACGGCGAGACGTGGACCTATCAAAGGCTTCGTCGCTTCGTTGACATGATTGCAAGTGCTATCGAGCGAAAGGGGGCGGCGCATGGCAGTGTCATCGCGATCGAATTGGACAAGTCACCGGAGTACATCGCCTGTGTCATTGCGGTATGGAAGGCTGGATGTGTCGCCATGCCACTGCCTTCCTCCTTTCCGATGCAGCGTCGAACGGATTGCATGAGGCGATCCGAGGCATTGTTTGCAATGGACGGCGACTGGATTGCCGAAGCGATCCTTGATTCGAATGATGCACCGATCACCCGCAATCCCGCACTGCCAAAGACGGCGGCGGAGGACCCTGCCTATTTGTTCTTTACGTCGGGTTCGACGGGAAAACCCAAAGGTGTGATCGTCAGCCATGCTGGGCTCGTGCCGATGTTGGCGGCTCAGGTTTCCATGTTTGGACTCAATCGGGACACGCGCTCGCTGTTCTACCTCTCCACCGCTTTTGACGCTTCGTTGTCTGACATCGGTACATGTTTACTGGCCGGAGGAACACTGCTGATTGAAACGGATGCTCAATCGCTCTCGGTTCGCGGGTTGTTCGATCGTATGGAAGAACGTTGTGTTACGTTCGCCGATCTACCCCCTTCTCTAATGACGCATGCTGCCGAGATGCGTCTGGAACCTCCCGCATCGCTGAGGACTGTGGTGATCGGCGGTGAAGTCTGTCCGTTATCGACGTTGCGATGGTGGTCGTCTCGCGTGCGTTTGATCAATGTGTACGGGCCTACCGAAGCGACGATCTGCACGAGCATGGAACTCTGTGATCCCCAGCAACTCGATCCGCGACCCACCATTGGGCAGCCGATTGCGTCGGTGCAGTATCGATTGGAGGAAGTGGCAGGGTCGAGTGAACCGGCGGGGCGACAGCACGAGCTTTGGATTGGAGGTCCTGCGGTTGCATTGGGATACTTGGGTGACGAGACGATGGCTCAGGAACGATTCGTGTTCGAAAAAGGTTGCCGATGGTATCGAACGGGCGATCTTGTTCAACGGGACGCCCGTGGGCGATGGCTCTTTCAAGGGCGCATCGACCGACAATTCAAAGTGCTTGGCAAGCTCGTCGAACCGGCCGAGATCGAACGACGACTGATGGCGATCGATGACATTACCGCCGCCTATGCACTGCCTCTGGGCGATTTGATGACGAAGTCGATCGGCTGTTTGGTCGAGTTGCGACCAGGATCGGGCATCGATCCGTCGAGCGTGATCGCATGTTTAAAGGACGGGTTGCCGACATGGATGATTCCCCAGCACGTTCGCGTCATGGATCGAATTCCCAGAACGGAATCGGGGAAATTTGATGCGTCCGCCGCTCGTGCCTGCTTCGCATTGGACTGCACGACTTCATCGAGCGAAGACCTTGGCGAGCGCGCGAATCGGTTGCGGATGATCTGGATGCAGACGCTCGGCTTGAAGAGGGTGGGTTGGGACGATGATTTCTTTTTGATCGGTGGAGACTCGATCGCGGCGTTGCGATTGCTTGCACGCTGCGAATTGGAGGGCTTTCCATTGACGACCTCGACGCTGATGAGCGAGAGAACGATTCGCGGTTGCCTGCGCGGGGACAACGCGGGCACGTCGCGATCTACTGGGGATCTGCAATTGGAAGTCGACAATCAGTTGGCGAATTGTGAGCCGACGGCCTCGGTCGTGGCCTCCGGTTTTCAAGTTCGATCGGAACCGAGCAGCAGAGAACTGCGTCACGTCTTGCTAACAGGGGCCACGGGACTGTTGGGGGCAAATGTGCTGAGCGCATTGCTATCCGACCCGTGGTGCCAAGTGACTTGTTTGATTCGTGCATCCGACGTGACGTTGGCCTTGCGGCGAATTCGGCAGGCTCAGGATCGCTACTTGGAAAGCGGAGGAGATCTTTTGAGTCTCGACTGCCTGCGAGTCATCTGCGGCGATGTCTCTCAAGTGAATTGGGGAATCGGCGCATCTGACTGGAATCGGTTGGCAGCCGGGGTCACCGATGTCATGCACGTTGCGGCAAACGTGAATGCCCTTAATGATTTTCAAGCCTTGCGACGTGATAATGTGGATTCGGTTGCGACTGCGATTCGATTTGCCCAGACCCGTCGTCTCAAGTCACTTTGGTACGCTTCCTCACTTTCCGTTTTTGCGTCGACCCAACGCAGGGATCCTGTGTTCTATGAACGCGATTCACTGACCACGCCGACGGAGGTCTACGGTGGCTACGGGCAAAGCAAGTGGGCCGCGGAGAGACTTGTGAATCATCACGCATCGCGCATTCCCGTCGGCGTCCTTCGGTTGGGTTTGTTGGTTCGCGAGCATGGGCTTGATGTCGAGTCGAAGGATCAATTGTCGCTCTTTACTCGAGGGATCGCGGAGTTGGGCGTGTACCCGCAGGGAATCGACTTGATGTCGTTTGACCTGACGCCGGTCGACTATGCGGCGCGAGCGTTCCACTTGCTCGCCAAGCAATCAAGCGACGGAGTGTTCCATGTTTGTGGCCAACGGTCCGTATCCATGAAGGAGTGGGTCGAGTCGCTGCGGAACTGTGGGATCGAGATGCGGTCGGTGCCAGCTGCCGAGTTTGAGCAAGCCATGAAACGCTACATCGATCGGAATGGGCCGACGACTGCTGCCGCCGTGTTTCTATCGGTACATCGAAGGATGTCCTCGCATTCGAAGGGTGATGGTCACCGTCAGCATGATCTGTTTTTGGCGTCGAACACGCGGTTCGATGCCGCCCGCGCGGGGGAATTGCTCGCGTCGTTGGAGTGGCGTCGCCAAGTCGATCAAGCTCGTCTGAATCGCTTCGTTGCGGCGACGGGAGCCGTCCCCTCGGCTGTCCAGGGGGCGTGCCGATGACGACGGGAATGGTTCTCGGAAAGTTCTTGCCTCCGCACGCAGGGCATTGCTACCTGATCGACTTCGCGCGTTCGTTCGTCGATCAATTGACGGTCGTGGTCGGCACGCTGAGTTCCGAGCCAATTCCCGGGCGACTTCGATTCGAGTGGATGCGAGAGCTGTTCGAGTCGCATGGCGTTCGCGTCGTGCATCTTGATCAAGAGTTGCCGCAAGATCCGTCGGAGCATCCCGAGTTTTGGCGACTTTGGGAGGAGGCGTTGCGACCGCTGGTGCCGTCGAAGCTCGACCACGTGTTTGCATCGGAGCACTACGGATGGAAATTGGCGGAGGTGCTTGATGCGACCTTCATACCGGTGGACATCGATCGTTCGATTCAGCCCATCAGCGGGACGGAGATTCGATCGGACCCGCTGGCGCACTGGCAGTATTTGCCCAACGTCGTACGACGACACTACTTGCGTCGCGTCTGCGTCTTTGGCCCTGAATCGACCGGGAAGAGCACGTTGGCTCGCCAGCTCGCCGAGCATTTTCAGACGGCGTGGGTTCCCGAGTACGCGCGAACGCTGATCGAGTCACAGCACGGTCAGGTGAGCCTCGAGGACATGCCCAAGATTGCCCGTGGTCAGGTGGCCAGCCAAGAAGCGATTGCCTCACTCGCGAATCGAGTCTTGATCAGTGACACGGACCCGCTGTTAACGACGATTTGGAGTGACTGGTTGTTTGGCCAATGTTCTGCCGACGTCACCGAACTCGCAAACCGCTGCGACCATGACTTGTATCTGCTGACGGACGTCGATGTGCCCTGGGTCGATGATCAAGTGAGATACGCACCGAACGATCGTCGAAAGTTCTTTGAGCAATGCGAAGCGACCCTGCAACGTGAGCATCGCCACTACGTGACGGTGAGTGGCGACTGGGACCAGCGCTGGCGCATTGCTGTCAATGCGATCAACCAACTGATGGGCACGCCAGCTTCCGAGGGATCAAGATTGGGGCTGCGGTGAGTGGCCGCTCGCGTCTTCGTTGCCGGTGGAGGTGATGGTCGGTGCCGCACCGGGACGTGCAACAACGTCAAAGGTTCGGTCCACACGCTGCTGTGGTGGAACGACAACACCGCAACTGACGACGAACTGAATCGCTTCGTCGACCGTCAAATTCAGGTCGATCGCCTCGCTCTTCTTAATCGTGACGGTGAAACCGGTCATCGGCATCGGGCTTGTCGGCATCAAGACGCTGAGCATTGGTTCGCCAGTCGCTTCCGCGATCTCGCTCATGCTGTTGCCTGTGACAAACCCAAGCGACCAGATGCCTTCGCGGGGGTATTGAATCGCGACGACGCGATTGAATTCGATTTCGCGTTCACTAAAAGCGAAGTCGGTCACTTGTTTGACGCTGCCGTACACCTTGTTGATGACGGGGATTCTCAAGATAGCATGATCGAATCCCTGCACAAACCAACGGCCAACGCCAACGGTGAAGTGACGACCAAGGAAGTACAGAACGATCGTGAAGACCAGCAGGAAGACTGGCAGCACGTACTTGCGTGGGACGTACTCCAGTTGGACATATCGATGCCAGTAGGCGCTGGCACTTGCCGGCGCGGGACTGAACGGACCGAACGAGCCAGCGTTTTCGTCGACAAGCTTTTTGACGTACTCGGGGAAGAATCGTCGACCCGTTGGATCGGGTACGAAGGTGATGCCCTCGTACATGAATCCGTCCAGCTTTTTGTTGCCGATCGAGATCGAACCCTTGGGGACTTCGGAAAGCGTCAGTCCATCAAAGTCACTGAATTTCCACACCAGAGAGTAGCGCAAGCCCGATTCGATGGGGCTCAGGACATACCGTTCAATGGTGCTCCATGCCCAAATCAAGACGACGATGGTCAGAAGCGGGGGCAGCACGACACCTAGTCCGCGCAAGATCGCACGGCGAAAGCTTCCGCTTTTTTGAGGATCGTCGATCAGTTCTTCGGATTGCGATTCCATGAAGGTCCATCATGCAGCGTTTTTGCTTTGACCCCGCCCGCCTCCTTTGACGGTGTGAGGCCAACATTGGTTCTCGAGAAGCCGTGGCCGCAAAAAGAGGGCAGGATAGCGAGGCTCTTGCCTCGACGTACCCGTGATTCAATTCACATCAATAAGGTCGGCATCGAGGCTGTTACACTCGATTGTCGTTCTCGAATTGAAATGACCGCGTCTAATTCGAGCGTATGGCTCGGGCAACCACCGCCAAAGATACCCGACGTGCTCCGGCCAACAGAAGGATGCTGGCAACCTCGTTCGCCGTCGCTCCGGTTGTAAGAACGTCGTCTACCACGAGGAAATGCTTGCCTGCGATCTGCCGCGACCTCGCCAAATCATAGCTCCTTTTTAAAGAAAACGCATCGCAGACATTCCGGACCCGTTCGGCGTCGTCCAGCCATGCCTGTTTCCGCATGCGACGGGTCGTTTTGAGGGGAAGGCGGCATTTGCACCCCATTACCCGGGCCACCGCCTGGGCGATCACTCGGTTTCCGTTTCCACCCCGCGAAAACTGTCGTACGAAATGCGAGGGGATGTAGGTCACGACGTCGGGAAGCTCCCGATCGGAGAAAAAGTCGGTCACACGCCGTCCGAGACGCCGACCCAAGGCATCGCCCAATGCCGTCCGATAGGCGTATTTGGCGGCCACGACAGCATCGCAGACGCGGTCATGGTAGGACCAAAGGGTGACGACTTCGCGGAATTGAAACGACTGATTCCGGCAGTGAAGACAAGGGACCGGCTCGGTTTGGACCATTTTTCCGACCGGAGATGCCCCGCAGGGATCCGGATCGCTTCCGGCTGTCCCGAGCGGAGCGTCTAGCAATGGTTCCGGGATAGCGACCGTATCCTTCTGGCCCGGGTCAGCGAGCCCCGTGGCTTGCTTGGAGGGCTTCGGGGCCGAATGGAAGCGTTGGGGGGCGGGGACACCGCATCTCCGGCAGGCCTGGTTCATCGAGGATTCGCTGACGACGAGAGCCAGCCGGCAGCTGGAGCAAAAGTCCTGATCGGAGCCGATTGCCCGGTCACAGAGGGGACAGGAAGGGGGCAGCACTAAATCTGCCAAAGCCTCGCTGCCAGCGTGAAACACACGCCTCAGCGAGGGAGAAAGTTGGTGTTGCCCCACCGGAAATCCCCTGCCCGAGAAAAGTTTTTGAATTTTTGTGCGAACCTTGAATGAACCTGCCCGTCTATTCGATCATTACCCGTTAGGGAAGCTACCGACAGCGAGGCTGTTGTTTTGGCTGGCCCCTGACACCCTTCTGGTATACCCTTGTTTCCAGAAGACATGTGCCAAGGAATCGACTTTGGCACGTGATCATTGGTTTTCCTGTACTCCGCTCCCGCACCGTTATCAGGTGTTATTGGAGGTTGAAATGCGTTTCGAACAAATCATTACTGCCGTCACACGCCCAGTGGTCACAGCCACAGTCCGTGAGATTAAGGCCGTCGTGTCGTTCGCAAATGACATGTGCCTCCATCTATGGCTACAGCGGACGTCTCTGGGGATGCCGGCGTATTCGGGCTCCATGTTTATGTCACCGGTCGGTGATTTAGGCAGGCAAGGCTCCGAATTGGCCGGCAGTAAACGCGGCAGACTGCGACTCCAACCAACGTTGGCTCTCGCAAGTTGTCCGGCGGGAATTCGAAAAGCCTGAAAAGGCGGATTCAATTCCCACTGACCGTTTGTCGTCGCTCCGGCATGGATTGCCAACGATGTCGTTGGCCTGTCGCCCCACTGGGGTTGGCAACCAACCAGGCTCTTGAGCCGCGACAAAACAGGTCTCCCCAAGCCGACGATTCCGCGTGATCGACGTATCGACTTTTCAGTCGATGCATTGACTCGCACGATTCGTCATTCCGCTTGCCAGTTACCGCAAACCGAACGCCTGCCCGCGTTGGTTTGCAAGTTGGCCAGCACACCGAGACAGAACAAGCACGACGAAATCGTGCGGAATCCCATACCGATCGCTCACTGATTGAGCATCGCCCGACCTGAAGCCCCCATAAAGAACGGGAACTGGTCGGACCCTCAGCGGAGGAACCGAATCATGAACTTCACAGAAAACAGCATCTTTACAGTTGAGACACGAACGGTTGCGGATTTGGTTCGCGCCGCACAAGCAGGTGACCGAGACGCATTCGGCGAGTTGTTCGAGCGATATCGCCCCGGCATCGTCGCCTTGGCAATGCGTCGAGTCCGAAATGCGGACGAAGCCGAGGAATTGGCTCAGGACGTATTCATTCAGGCGATGCAGAAGATCGATCAGTTGCGTGTGCCCGAGGCATTCGGCGGCTGGTTGCGTCGGATCGTTCATCGCATGGCGATCAACCGCATGACGCGAACGCGTTCCGCTTTGGCCTGCGATCCAGAAACGTTGGAAGCCACGTGCTTGGCAACCGGCGCGCCAGATGAATTGGCTCAGGATCGTGAGCAAGCCGCTGCCGTCCGTAACAGCATTGATCGTCTTGGCGCACTCGATCAGCAGACGCTGACCGCGTTCTACTTGCAAAGCAAGTCGTTGATCGAAATGAGCGACGAGTTCGATGCACCGGTCGGTACGATCAAGCGACGTTTGCACGTGGCTCGAAAGCGACTGGCAAAGGAAATGGATGTCATGCAGGCGGTCTAATGTCCGCTGATGGAACATTCCAATTTCAAATCACGAAAACAGCCCGCGAGTTGAGTGGCTCGCGGGCTGTTTCTATTTTCTGGTGCTGTCGCTGACGCGTCGTTCTATTTCTTGACGAGCGACCAATCCCTTCGTTGGCGGCTGCTCGGAATCCCCATCCGTTTGCGGTACTTTGTGACGGTACGCCGCGCGACCGTCATGCCCGCTTTCTTCAATTCATCGACCAGCTTTTCGTCGCTGTAGGGATCACTCTTGTCTTCCTTGTCGATCAATTCCTGAAGCTTCAACCGAATCGTATCCCAGGCGACGTCTTCACCGTCTTCGGTTTGCGTGCCACCCACAAAGAAGCGTTTCAGAGGCAGGATTCCACGAGGTGTCTGAATCCATTTGTCGTCCACCGCGCGGCTGACGGTGGTCACATGGACCCCGACCTTATCCGCGATTTGTTGCATCTTGAGCGGTTCAATCGCTTCTGGGCCTTCGTCCAAGAACTTCTTTTGGTGTTCGACGATCGCTTGTGCAACCTTGGTCAGAGTGCTGCGACGCTGCTCGATCGAATCGATCAACCACTGGGCACCGTTGATCTTTCCTTTGATGAACTCTCGCTCCTCCGGCGTACTGGAGGGATCCTGCAATCGCTTGCGGTAATATTCGCTGATGTACAACGTCGGGACGCGATCATCGTCGAGACGGACTCGATACTCACCGGAGTCATCCTGTTCCAAAATGATGTCTGGCGTGACGTTGGGCACGTAAGTTTCCATGAACATCGCGCCGGGCTTCGGATTCAGGACGTGCAACTCGTCTCGCACTGTCTGAATCAAATCAATGGAGTAGCCGGTCTTCTTGGCGATTTGCGGCAATCGATTCTCAGCAAGATCTTCCAAGTGAGATTCGATCAGCGTGCGCATCTCCTCATGGTGAGGAAACGACGGTTTGATTTGCATCAGCAAGCATTCGCTCAGGCTTCTGGCGGCAATTCCAACCGGCTCGAGCGATTGCACGACATCGAGCGCTTGTTCGGCGAGTTTCAGATCCTCGGGCGTGTGCCCGGCCGGCAGCAGGTCGGGAAGAGGCGTTCGCAGGTAGCCACCATCGCGGGCGTCCAGCGTGCTGATGATTCGTTCCGCGATCTGTTCAACGCGGTCATCGATATCCATTTCTGCAAGTTGATGCAGCAGGAAATCGTTCAAAGATTCGGGCCGGGAGATCGCATTGGCCATCAGGTCATGCCGGCGATCGGCGTCTTCCTGCATCCGGTTGGCCGACCGGCGAAACGACTCGTCGAAGGTATTGGGCAACTCCGAAATCATGTTCTGAAGTCGCTCGAAGTCTTCCTTGTTGTCGTGTTCGTTGTCGACAACCAGTTCCTTTTCGTCCTCGCTGCGCGTGTCTTTGGTGGGGGCCTCGTCGTCGGCGTTTTCGTCGGGCACCAGCGGGTCGACTTCCTGCTGCTCCAGCAGCGGGTTCTCGTTCATTTCCTGCTCGATGCGTTCCTGCAGCGCGAGTGCGGGCAGCTGCAGAATCTCCATCGACTGGATCATCCGCGGGGCCAGCTTTTGAGTTTGCAACTGTCGGGCCTGCAGGCCCATCGACATCCGCATATCAGGTTCTCGTAACGAGGAGCATCCGTTCGTGCCAACTACCGTGGCACCTTCGTATCATACCGCTGAGCACCCACGACGATGCAAGTGCCGTTCCAATTATAGTTTTTGGCGGCCGGTAAGGGCATCCGCAATCATCTCGCGATTTGCATATTCCAGCACACTTCCGGCGGTAATTCCGCGGGCGAGACGCGTGATTTCAACGGGAAACTCGCTCAAAAGATTGCTGACATAGAGAGAAGTTCCGTCGCCTTCGACGGTTGGATTGGTGGCCATGATGACCTCCGAAAAATTTCCAGTTCTTACCCGTTCCACGAGCGCATCGATGGTCAATTGGTCAGGGCCGATTCCATCGAGTGGTGCGATTCGGCCAAGCAGGACGTGATAGACCCCTCGGAAGACCCCCGATTGCTCCAGGCTCATCAGGTCACGCGGCTGTTCCACGACGCAAATTCGAGTCGCGTCGCGATTCACATCGCCACAGATGCTGCAAGTGTCCGTCTCGGACAGGTTGAAACAAGTCTCGCAGTAACGGACGTCCTGACGCACTTTCCGAATTGAATCGGCTAGCGCCAACGCCTCTTGCTCACTGACTCGCAGTAGATGAAAGGCGAGCCGTTCAGCACTTTTCCGCCCGATCCCTGGAAGGCGGCCAAGCTGCTCGACCAGATCCGAAACCGCCCCGCCGTGATTACTCATCCTTTCAACTGCCTCCGGTCAGACTGGTCAGAACGTTGTCGATGCCAGGCAGGTTCAAATCCATTTCGTTGACCATCTGACTGATCGCCTCAGCGTAGAGCTGTTTGGCAGCCGCTCCCGCAGCATTGGTGGCGTCTTGAATCGCCTGTTCTAATTCCTCACCCGCAAGCTCGCCCTGAATCGATACTTTTTGAACATGCCCGATTCCGTTCATCTCGATGGAGACGGAGCCACATCCAGAACTGGCGGATACCCGTTCGGACTTCATCCGCTCGGTAAGCTCTTTCATCTTGTCGGGCAATTGCTGCAATGTTCCGACCATTGAGGCAATGTTGCCGAGATTTCCCAATCCTTTGAACATCTTCGACTCCTGTGTGGGGCTAGGGTGCTTTTTCGATTCGAACGATTTCGGCGCCGAACAGATCGACACACGATTTAACCAAGTCATTGGATTCGATTTCTCGCATCCGCTGCAAACGGGATGGTTTGTTGGCGGTTGGTTCGACCACCTTTGGCTTTTCCTTCGTCGCTGAGAGAACGAATTCCAAAGAAATCGGTGTCCCAGCTCGCTTTGCAACCGCTTCGGAAATCGCGTTCCGATGTTCCGGAAGGTCGCAACGTTTCATTGCCAACGCTCCGCCAGCGGGAAACTCCAATTGCAGTTGATGATCGCCGACCGCATGGACCTTTGTGACAACACGGGCAAAGGTTTCCGTCATCGACTCCAAGTCCCCCAGCGCCAAATGCCAGACCTGCTGGGCTGCCGCTTGGTTCCATTCCGTGGGCACGCTTTGACTGCTGGCGACGTCATCCGGCGCCGTTGCCGTACTTGCTGGTGAGTCCGTCTTCGACGGGGATGCGGCATCGCTCTCGGCAACCGTCGCGGTGGTCACCTTGGTCGCCTGCTCGGGAATGGCGACGGCAGCCGATCCAGCTGCGGTTGACGGCGTCGATCCGACGGACGCGGAAGCTTGCAGTTGGTCAGCGTCACTTGTTTGCTCATTCGAATTTCCGGTCGAAGCATCGACCTGCACTTTGACGGGGGGCGGGGCGGATGTCCGGCTGGTATCGGAAGCAGGTTTAAAGTGCGGCGGATTTATTGATGTCTTTTTTTTTTCGCCCACTCGCGCGGTCGAGGTGGCGTTGCTGGCAGCGGCGGCGAGATCCGAGATGTGCTGTAGATCCGGCAAATTACAAATCTGAATTAGCGTCGCTTCCAGCAGGACACGTGAATAAACGCTCAGGCGAATGCGAACCAATGTGTCGTCGATTAACCCCACAACGGCCAACACCGTTTGCAGTCCCCAACGTTCACCGAGCTGTTTCAGCTCGTCATGCAGGGAGGCCGAGGTGTGTCGCAGCAGTGACGGATCGCAGCCCACCGTGACTGCCATCAGATCGCGGAAGTAGCCCAGCAATTGCTCCGCCAGACGGCCCGCGTCCACACCTGCATCGATGCTGGAATCGAGCTGTCGCATGGTTTCGGCGGAATCACGATCTGCCATTGCCGACGCCAATGCGTGCAGTCGCACATCGTCGGCGGTGCCGAGCATCGAGTGGATATGGTCTGCGGTGAGATTCCCGTTGCTGAAGCTCAAGACTTGTTCCAGCAGCGATTGACTGTCACGCATGGAACCGGCTGCACGACGCGCGAGTAGTTCCAACGCAGCATCGTCCGCTTCGGCTTTTTCGGCAGTCACGATCTCACGCAGACGCGTGACAATTTTTGGGACCTCCACCGGCGCGAAGTCGAATCTTTGACATCGGCTCAGGACGGTGATCGGGATCTTTTCCGGATCGGTTGTACAGAAGATGAACTTCACATGCTCTGGCGGTTCCTCCAGCGTCTTGAGCAACGCGTTGAAGGCTGCGGTCGTCAACATGTGCACTTCATCGATGATGTAGATTTTGAATCGCGCCCGACTGGGGCGAACACCCACATTGGCTCGCAAACTGCGAATCTCGTCGATCCCGCGGTTGCTGGCACCGTCGATCTCAATGACGTCGACGTCTTCACCAGCATCAATGGCGAGCGCGACATCGCTTTGATTATCAGGAGTGGCCGTTGGTCCGGAGGGATCGTTCAACGCCTTTGCGAAGATCCGCGCGGTACTCGTCTTGCCGACTCCGCGAGCTCCCGTGAACAGATAGGCGTGGCCCACACGTCCGGTTTCAATCGCGTTCTTCAGTGCGCGGCCGACATGTTCCTGCCCGACAAGCTCGTCGAATCCACGCGGTCGATAGCGACGAGCAACGACAACGTAGTTGTCATCCTGACCAGCTTCGGACTTATCGGTCGGATCAGCCATGCGAAGTAGGTTGAGCGAAGGAACGAGGTTCATCCACCTCGAGAGTAGAAAGAAGACGG
>JBPCVD010000606.1:0-6511 GCA_051010815.1 Rubripirellula sp. | reverse complement strand
CTGCCTGACAGCTTCCATTCACCTTAGAACAAATCGATTCTTTCTTTCCGACCGGGAAGGCGAATTGCCTGGTGAGCCTTTCTAAGGCTGTGACCACCCTACCCTTCACAAAAAACGGCCCCCGATTCGATTGAAGAGTAGGAGGCCGTTGGTTTTTTATCCCATCACATTCGGGCTGAAGGTCCACCGCGATCAACCTAGGGTGAAGGCAAGTCCGCTGGTGGTTGCTCCATCCAACTTGAAAGTGAATTTCGCTTCCTGCCCGGTCCAACTACCAGCCATCTGCTGAAGGTCACTCGATCGAACCAACGTCAGACGACCGCTTTCGAGCCGGTATTGTCCGTCGAAGCTGCTCGACCTTCCTTGTTTGGTTGCCGTCCAGCTGAAACTTCGATCATCGTTCAGAGTCAACTGCACCGACTGATTCCCTGGAAGGGCGACCTTCCATGTTCCGACATGGATCCCTGCAGCAGGATCGGTCGGTGTGCTGAACTGAGGAATCTGATTGGTGTCCTGAGCAGCCGTTGTCGGTGCAGGTGACGTTGGTTGGGTCATGGCCGGGGTGTTCATCGATGCCAACAATTGCAACGCTGAGTTAGCCGCGTTGGACTGCGGTGTTGCTTGCGGTGCCGACTGTGGTGCCGCTTGCTGACGAGCAGCCGGGGGTCGTGCGGGAGCCGCGGTTTGGCTCGCGGGTGCAGGATTCACGCGGGCCTGGTTGACGCCCTGCGATGCGATTGGCCGCCGAGCAACACCTTGCGATGCCACTGGTTGCGGCGCGACGCGTTGCGGCGTGACTTGCTGCGGCACTTGTCTTTGCGGTACTGGCTGCGACAACGGGCGTCCGATGCTCGACACCGGGCGGGGAGCAACTGCCGGCTGCGAGTACCTTGGCTGCGTCTGGCCGTAGACAGGTTGTGGCTGGGAGTAGGTTGGCTGGCCGTAGGCGGGCTGCGAGTAAGTGGGTCGAGCGTACTGCGGGTAGGTCGGGCGTGGCGACGAGTACCCGTAGCTGCGACCGATCGAAATGCGACCTCCTCGGTCACAGGCGTCGGCGGTCAGCGTGCTGGAAGCGGTCAAGGCAAGTGTCGCAGCGGCCAAGGTAGATTTGATGGAGCGTTTCATGATTGGATTCCTCGGTTGGGAAGGTTCGCTTTGAGTTGGTTGAGGGCGAATCAGTGGGCTTCACTGGCCGTCTGAAGAACCAAGCGGGAGACTTCACGAGATGTAACAAGAATTGATTCGATTCTTTTCAGAGCTGCCAAGCTGGTTGTGATGAGAGTCGCAACCGCCCACGAAAAAGGGACGTCGCGATCGGGCCGAAACCCAACCACCACGTCCCCTTCGAGCCGTGAACCGATGCCATGTTCGCTCAATCCGCGAGCCAAGCTGCCAGAGTATCCGACGCTGTCTTCTTGTCCTTCTCAGGGCTCAACTCCTTGCTCATCGCTCCAGCGATCCTGGCGACATAGTCAATCGTTCCCTCCAAGGCTTCATCGGGAGCCGTCGCGTCAAGTTTTGCGACGTAGATCACCATGAATTCGCCGTTAGAGTTCTTTTCGACTGCCCAAGCTCCGATCTTGGTAGCCGAACTCTGACGCATCAATCGCATCATCAGTTCGCTGCTGGGGGTTTCTTTGCTGACCGAAACAAGTGACCAGATTTTTCGAATGTCGGCTCGCTTGTAGTACTCCGTATCCTTGGCCACGAACACGGTTTGGGTCTTGTCGCCGCTCAGCGAGCGTTCGACCTGATAGTGACCGGTGGAGTGTGTTTCGTGCTCGATTTCAGCGTTGTCCAGCACGGTTCGTGTCGCCAACGGTGCTGGCTTCCAGGGGCTGTTGATGAAGGTCTTGATCTCGGAGATGTCGACGCAATAGCTGACCAAGTTCAGCTGCGGTGAGAACGACTGTGCGATCGCGACGAGTTTTCCCTCTGCATTGACGACTGGACCTCCGCTGTCGCCTGGCTTGATGGGACTCTGGGTCTCGACCACTTTGAAATCATGCTCACCGTGATTCGACTTGAACTTCTTGTCGTAGACCAAGCGAACGGTACCCGAGGTATAAGCCCACAGCACGTCAGTGCCGCCGGGATTGCCGATCATGTCGACGCGCGAGCCTGGCGTTGGGCTCTTGTCAGCCAGTTCGATTGCCTTGGCGCGTTCGGGCACTTTGGGCAATTCAATCAAAGCTAAATCTCGCTTCCGGTCGATGGCGATGACTTTCCCGGGCTCCGCGAGTTCCAGGACTTTGTCCAGGTAATGCTTTCGCTTCACTTTCGGCTGTCCGTCCTTCAATTCAGGAAAGAAGACGACCGCAGACCGGCTGTCGCCAACCACATGGGCGTTGGTCAAAACCAAACGCTTCTCGGCGTCGACAAAGACACCCGTCCCCGTCGACGTCTCGTCCTCGGCATTGCTGGTGATGATCCAAGCCGTGGATGTCAGGGTCTTGGCATAGTTGCTTGCATCGGCGAAGGCCGAGACAGCAAAGAGTGGGAGGATGCAAAACGCGAGCAAGGCACGCATTGCGAATTTCGGGGGCGCGGTCGAATTGGGCAGAAGCTTGGACATCAGATCACCTCGTTCATGGCTCGAGAACGGCAGGACGCCGTTGGGTTAGTTGGCTCTGCAATTGCAAGCGGGGAACCGTGACCGGTGTTACAGCCCATCGCCGAAGATTCTTCGGCTTTTTGTCAGCGCTTTCGCAGGGGGTTCGGCGATCGAGGTTCGCGGCTGAGGAAACGTCAACGAAAGCGTGCCCGGCAACTCGCGAGGGTTACCGGGCACGGTGAGTGGTCCAAATGTTTACCTCCATGGTTCGAAGCGGAACTGCCACTTACTGCTTCTTGAAATTGAGTTTGACGGCGGTTTTTCCGTCAGCACCCACGATTCCCAACTGAAATCCGCCGGATTGGGCGGTCACCAGGCAGTTGATCTTGGTGCCATCGTCACCGTTGAGCGTCAACTTGTTTCCGTTGCGAACCAGAGCACCTTTGGAGACCGTTGACTTCCCAGCTTTGACGTTTGCCAACTGGAATCGGTCATTCGCGGAAACCTGAATCGCAAACGCTTCGGTCGACGAGAGCGAAGCCGACCAGCGACCGACCAAGCTGATCCCTTTCGATCCAGCTGATTTGCTCGCTGTCGTGTTGGAGGCTGGCGTCCTTGGACTTGGCGTCAAAGCTTTGGGTGCCGTCGGTTTCGAGGCAGCTTTTTTGGGTTGCTTGACCGTCAGCTTCGACCACAACTCGGACTTTTCACCGGCGAACGACGCCAGCTGCCTCAGCTCGTTCGCCATCTCGCGGGCGATGACGGAGCGATTGCTCAAGGAAGCTTGAAGCTGCATCAGCTCCTCCTCGCGGTCAAATGCGAAGAAGGCAGCCTTCCCCGGATCCCCCGCTGACAGTAGACCCAGAAGTGCCGTTTGATCGATTTTGGCGTCTTTTGCCACCTCGATCAGCGACAATTGGCAGATGATTCGGTCACTTTCGACATCAACACGCAGCGCGGCGGGAAACGCCCATCCTCCATGCTCGAGCCGGAAAGTGACCTTTCCGTCCTTCGTCGTTGGCTCGAATCCGGCTGTCTTCAGTACCTGTGTCAGACCCGAAGTACCGGTAATCCGATCGATTTGATCAGTGGGGCTGGGTGCTGCGACGCTCTTTTTGGTCGTTGAGTTCGACTTGGCGAATACCGATTCCATGGCAACTTCCGAGAATAGATCGTCATCGCTGCGGACAAGGCTGGTGGACGAGGTGACCGCGAGAAGGGCAAAAGCAAGAAAGAATCGCATCGGAACACTCGCTGAGAATCGGCTGGAAAATTGGTTTGGCTCACGGTTACTCAGCGAAACCCAGATCGGGATGTGACAAGCAATCTGGATTGATTCGCAAAGAATTCTCGCCAGGTGCCGCCGGCTCCATCACTTGCGTTCAGAATGTCCTGAGCCTCGTTCGAAGCGCCGAATAGGATGGTTTTGGCGGGCTGCCGTTTGACGGGGATTCTGAATCGGGAGCTGGCAGTAGGTATTGAGCGGGGGTCAAACAGCCAATTGCCCGTTCTGCCCTCGCCATTACGATTTGTGCCTCGCTTCGCCCAGTCCTCCGCTCTCCATCCCGCCTTGGAATGGTCCATCCGCTCGCGATTCGCACCTCAATCCCTCGCCGTTCGGCGACCTTCTCATGATCCCCGCAAAACCCCGTATCTAAGTCGTCCTGGGGAAACCCCGTGCGGTTTCGGGGCTTTGTCCATTCCTTCTGGCGCCCGGAATGGAGGTTTTTGCAGGCGATTCGCGTGCCCGGGGCATCGGAAGGCTCAAATCCCTGTCTGTTTCAGCAGGCATTTACTACGATGCTAGGAGTTAGCGTGACTTCGTCGCACATTTACGAGACCGTATGAAACAGATTCGCAACTTTTGCATCATTGCCCACATCGATCATGGCAAGTCCACGCTCGCCGACCGTCTGATCCAGGCTTGCGGCGGGGTCAATCAACGTGAATTCCATGACCAACTGCTCGATTCCATGGACATCGAACGTGAGCGTGGGATCACTATTAAGAGCAATACGATCACGCTTTCGTATCGGGCAGCAGACGGCAAGGACTATCAGCTCAATCTGATCGACACGCCTGGCCACGTCGATTTCTCCCACGAAGTTCGCCGATCGTTGATGGCCTGCGACGGTGCCCTGATGGTCGTCGACGCATCCCAGGGCGTCGAAGCTCAAACCGTAGCCAATCTCTACTTGGCACTCGAATACGATCTCGATCTGCTGCCAGTCATCAACAAGATCGATTTGCCCGCAGCCGATGTCGATCGCGTCCGCGAGGAAATCGACGCTGACTTGGGTCTCGATCCTTTCGCTGCGATTCCAGTATCGGCCAAGACTGGAGAAGGAATCGAGGACGTCTTGGAAGGGATTGTCGAACACCTGCCCGCGCCCAAAGGCGATCCGGGTGCGCCCCTCAAGGCGTTGGTATTCGATGCGCACTTCGACAAGTACCGTGGCGTCATTCTTCAGTGCCGAGTGATGGATGGAACATTGAAGCCTCGCGACTCGATCCATTTCATGCACGGTGGACGCGACTACAACGTGGATGAGCTTGGGTACAACCAAGTCAAACTGAATCCCCGTGATCAACTCGTCGCGGGAGAGGTCGGTTACATCGTCGCGGGCGTGAAGAGTGTGCAAGACATCGAAATTGGCGACACGATCACGTTGAACGAGCGACCGGCCGATGAACCCATCCCCGGTTATCAAGAAGCCAAACAGGTCGTCTTCTCCTCGGTCTATCCGATGAGCACCGATGAGTACCAGGACCTGACCAAGGCTTTGGACAAACTTGCCATCAATGATGCCGCGTTGACCTACGAGAAAGATAGTTCCGCGGCACTCGGTTTCGGATTCCGATGCGGATTCCTGGGTTTGCTGCATCTTGACGTCATTCAAGAACGGCTGGAACGGGAATTTAACCTCGGTCTGGTCATCTCCGCGCCATCGGTGAAGTACCAACTTTCGTTGAAAGATGGGACGACCATCGACGTTGACAATCCGAGCAATTGGCCCGATCCGACGAACATCGATTCAGCAACCGAGCCCTACATCAAGGCATCGATTCTGACGCCCGAGGAGTTTGTCGGTCCGGTCATGGAGCTGTGCCGTGAACACCGCTCGGAAAGCCAGACGATGAACTACCTTTCCGCCGGACGCGTCGAGGTCACCAGCGAGATGCCTCTGGGAGAAGTGCTGTTCGACTTCTACGGCAAGCTGAAGATGATCACGCGCGGATACGGTTCGTTCGACTATGAAGCGATCGAATACCGCCCGACCGACGTGGTGAAGGTCGATATCTTGGTCAACAAGGAGCCCATCGACGCATTGGCCTACCTCGTCCACCGCGACAAAGCTCGAACGCGAGCGATGCACTACTGCGAACAGCTTGCGGAAGCGATTCCGCGTCACCAGTTCAAGATCCCGGTTCAGGGAGCGATCGGTGGCACGATCATTGCCCGTGCAACGATCCAGCCGTTCCGAAAAGATGTCACCGCCAAGTTGTACGGTGGCGACGTCACGCGAAAGAAGAAGCTGCTTGAAAAGCAGAAGAAGGGCAAAGCCAAGATGAAGCAATTTGGCAGCGTCAACATTCCGCAAAAAGCATTTGTGTCGGTACTGCGCGCCGACCGCGACTAGCTGGCGATTCGCGCCGATTTGGCGAACGGTCTCCGCCGGCACGGGCATCGAGATGGACAATCGAGTTCCCGACTCAGCGTCAAATGCTCGAGGCGAAACGATCGAGGCTAGCTGGCGATGCCGGGCGCGACGCGACGGACAGCATGTGTGTCCGTCTTGACCATCGCGGCCCTCTCTCCGCAGGCGATTCGCGGCGGGGACGTGTCCGTTACCCTTCTGTCCACTCTCCGTGTCCACTCTCCGTGTCCACTCTCCGTGTCCACTCTCCGTGTCCAGAACTCGGGTTCGGCGTTGCGATGCCGACCCAACTTCTCCC
>JBPCVD010000605.1:0-5345 GCA_051010815.1 Rubripirellula sp. | reverse complement strand
GGACAAGACGGCACCAGAACAAAAAGATCCCGAAGACTGAGTGCCTCGACGACGCTCGAATCGAGCATGCAAATGAGTTCAGTCGATCGCCACCACAAATCATTTACGGATTGGATTTGACGCATCGCGATGTGTGCCATGAACTTGCCGCGTGACGTCGCCTTGAAGTAACGGGCATGAGTCCAAAAGTCCTTCCCATCAATGTTCCTCTTGAGCTTCCCTCCCACCCTTCGCCTCCTGAGCCCGATATGAACGAACCCAACATTCCCTCCCGTCGCCAGTTTCTGAAGAACACCGGTAGAGTGGCGGCCGCGACGACATTGGTTTCCGCTGCTCCGAACGTTCATGCGGCGGAGGACAATACGATTCGTGTTGTCTTGATCGGTTGCGGCGGCCGCGGCACGGGTGCCGCATTGAACGCCTTGACGGTTGAAAATGGTCCCCACCTAGTTGGGCTTGCCGACGTCTTTGAGAAGAACCTCAACAGCACATACGCGTCACTCTCCGGCCACAACAAAGTCGGTCCCAAGGTGGATGTACCCGAGGAGAACAAGTTCATCGGCTTTGATGCCTACAAGCAAGCCATGGATCTATTGGAGCCCGGTGACGTGGTGATCTTGGCAACGCCTCCCGCGTTCCGCTGGGTTCACTACACCTATGCCATTGAAAAAGGGCTGAACGTCTTCATGGAAAAGCCGGTGACGGTCGATGGTCCGACGTCGGTGCGAATGTTGGAATTGAACGAAAAGGCGATTGAGAAGAATCTCAAGGTTGCAGTGGGCCTGATGTGTCGTCACTGCAAAGCCCGTCAGGAATTGTTTGATCGCATTCAAAACGGCGAAATCGGCGATCTGACGATGTTGCGTGCTTATCGCATGGCCGGACCCACGGGGTCAGCTGCGGCGCCCCCCAATGACGGAAGCCTCAGCGAGCTGCAGTATCAGATCAAGAACTTTCACGGTTTTCTTTGGCTCAGTGGCGGTGCCGTCAGCGACTTCTTGATTCACAACATCGATGAGTCGTGTTGGATGAAGAATGAGTGGCCGGTCAAGGCGATCGGGATGGGAGGTCGACATTACCGTGGTGATAGTGTTGATCAGAATTTCGATACCTATTCGATGGAATACACGTTCGCCGATGGCACGAAACTCTTCGTCGATGGTCGAACGATGCCGGGCTGTAAACGCGAATTCGCGAGTTACGCTCATGGAACGAAGGGACTTGCCGTCGTCTCCACGGCGTCGCACACTCCCGCGAAATGCAAGATCTACGATGGTCACAACATGGACAAAGAGCGGATGCAGTGGTCCTATCCGCAGCCAGAGTTGAACCCTTATCAATTGGAATGGGACGATTTGATCGCGGCGATTCGCGAAGACCGTCCTTACAACGAAGTGGAGCGTGGCGTGATGGCTAGCGCGGTCACGTCCTTGGGACGGATGGCGGCCCACACGGGACAAGAGATCACGCTGGAACAATTCATGGCGAATGACCACGAGTTCGCTCCGGGGATCGACCAACTCTCGATGGACTCCCCATCGCCGCTGATGGCTGACGAGAACGGACGCTACAGCGTGCCGATGCCAGGGTTGGTGAAAAAGCGTGAGTACCTGTAGCAGACCGTACTTCGCATGCCACTGATAGAGATTGATGACGTCCGCAAGTCCTACCAGCTCGAAGAGATTCGGGTGGATGCTTTGTGTGGCGTGAGCTTGGACATTGATCGGGGCGAGTTCGTGGCGCTGGTCGGGGCCTCAGGCAGTGGCAAGTCGACCTTGATGAACACGCTCGGCTGCCTCGATCGTCCTTCCTCCGGCATGTACCGTTTAGCGGGCAACGATATCGTCACGATGAATCGTGACCAGCGAGCGCGAATCCGAAATGAACAGATCGGCTTCGTGTTTCAGAACTTCAACCTTCTGAACCGAACGTCCGCGATCGAGAACGTGGAGCTGCCTTTGCTGTACCGTCATGGGATTAGCAGGAGCGAGCGACGGCGGCGAGCCATCGACTTGTTGGAACGGGTTGGCTTGGCCGATCGGATGGGCCATCATCCCGGACAGTTGAGCGGTGGTCAGCAACAGCGTGTGGCAGTCGCTCGCGCCCTGGTGAATCAGCCGAGCATTCTGATGGGTGACGAACCAACGGGAAATCTGGATTCTCGTACGAGCGAAGAGATGATCTCACTGTTCGCTGAACTCAATCAGCGGGATCAGATCACGGTAATCCTGGTGACCCACGACCCCGACGTCGCACGACGAACCGATCGTCAGATCGTGCTGCGTGATGGGATGGTCGTCTGTGACACGCACGACTTTGAAGAAGCGTTTTCGGCGCTGCGCCATGAACCGGCATAACCCAGGTTCGCTTCGTGAGTTGACGGTGACGGGCGAGCGTGCCACGGATCGAATTGCCGCCGGATCAAATTTCCACGGGTGCCAGTTACGATTGATCGATGGCGTCGATCCGTTCGACCGCCTCGGCTGCCCAAGGGCTGTCGGGCGCCAGCTTCAGGAATTTTGACCAGTGATGTCGCGCTTCGATATCTCGCCCTGTCTCTTCCAGCACGCGGGCCAGATTGTAGTGGACGTCGGAGTAATCTTCGTAAAGCGTTAACGCGCCCCGAAACGCGGCGACCGCAAGTTCTGCCTGCCCGGTTTCAGCTAACACACAACCGAGGCTGGCCCTCGCTTCCACGAAATCGGGATCGAGCTCGATTGCGGAATAGTAACGTTCTCGCGCTGCCATCACGTGCCCCATGCGATAAAGCAGTTCGCCGAGTTGAAAGTCGATATCGGATCGGGGCCCATCGCGGGCCAAAATCGCATGGCAAAAGTCGACGGCCGTCTCCAGATCGCCAATGTCTTCTGCGTCATAGGCCGCGACTAGCAGTTCGTCGTCCGAGGAATCTTCGGCGTCGCCAAATGGGAAGGAGTCATCGCCTTGATCCCAAATCGCCAGCACGGGCGGCGAGTCCGTCGCCGACTCCTCTGCCGGCTGGTCCATGGCATCGAAGTCGAACCTCAGTTGACCGCCCGGCTCGACGAGTCCCTCGCCCTGTCGAAGCAGCACTTGCTTCCCTTCGATCAGGACCGATAGCTGGTCGAGTGGCCTCTGAATGTCTGGCAGGACTTCCAGCAACTCAACGAGTCGCTGCTCAATCGCCTTTGGGCTTGCGCCGGAAGCAATCCACTGAGCCAATCGCCGCGCGGTTGCAACTTCTTGAAAGTCGAAATAGGGAAGGTTGTGAAGCGTCCGGACTGGCGTGATCAAACCCCGACGGTGCCAGCGACGGATGACACGCACGGAAACACCGAGCAAGTGGGCTAACATGGCCGGTGTGTGATATCGTCGAATCGACTGCTCGACGTCGACAAGCCCAAGACGCTGCCAGAGTTCGGTCTCGTGCAAAATCTCGAGGTCGCCCTCTGCGGCGGCGTCACGGATGCCGGGGCTCAGGAGCTGGTCTTCCGCGATCGGAGGTTCTTCCGCGCCGATCACGACCCAATCCGTGAGTTCAGCATCGAGATCGACGACCATCGCTTCATACGATCGCAGGACATTCGCGGCCTCACGCTGATTCATGCCGCCGAATCGACCCACCAAGGCGACCCGCTTGCCGCTGGCGACGCTGGGCTGCGATTGAACATCCACGATCACTTCGGCGGCGTCGTGATGCTCCGAGTCGTCGATTGTGTCGGTCGGTGTAACCAAACCGTTAGTCCTGCCAAAGAATCGTGTGGTCTCATGTCGGCTCGACGTCGTTATCCAGCTCGACGCTATTATCCAGATTGAGACCGCTTCAACGAGTGACCGTCCGACAAGATTCGGCAAAGAACGCAGCCCTACGGCTGACCTAGCTTGTCTAAAAGGAACCTTGCCGCGAATGGCGGTGTCGATCATCCTGACAGGCAGCCATGAGTGGGCGGGACGGTCGCTGGTCATCCCCGTGATGACTGGAGGAAAGTCCGGGCTCCGCAGGACAGGATGGTCGATAACGTCGACCGACCGCGAGGTTAGGGAAAGTGCAGCAGAGAATAGACCGCCGAACGGTTCGATCGTCACACCTCGGTGTGGCTCGAATGCGTGGCAAGGCTGAAACGGTGCGGTAAGAGCGCACCAGCAATCGGGGTGACTCGATTGGCTTGGTAAACCCCATCCGGAGCTAGATCAAACAGAATGGAGACGACGGCCTCTTGCAGGTCGTCGTCGCGAGGCGGTCCGTCTCGTTGGACATTCGGGTAGATCGCAGTGGAGGCGGCGAGCAATCGTCGTGCACAGATAGATGACCGTCGACGAGTTCGCGTTATGCGTCTCGTCACAGAACCCGGCTTACAAGCCCACTCATGGCTTTTTTTGGTCGCCGTCGGACAACTGAAATCGTGAACGATGTCCTTGCGGACCCCCGTCATTGACGTCCTGCAAGATGATCACAGTGATCGCAGATGGCGGATTCCCTCGCTCCGGACGGTCGTTTGCCTCCATCGATCGGTCGTTCGAAGATACGGATCGGTGGGAGTTTGCTTACCGCGGCGAAAATGTCACAATTATCACCGCGCATGCGTCTCACCGTGGACAGGAGTCTCAGCGAGGACGCATGCCATTTGACACGCGCGAACTGTTCCAACGAACGGTCCCACAGGAGAGGAGGGTTCGATGAAAATCTCACGCCACACAAGACGACGCGACTCGAGCATGTTGAAGTGCAGCGCGTGCGGTCGGCAGTTTCTGCTTGATGAAACTGACTCACCGCCGTTCTGCAGCGAACGATGCAAAATGATTGACTTAGGGCGTTGGCTCGATGAAGACATTGGGATGCCCCACGAAGGCGGGCCCGAAAAGGGAGAGATTCTTGAACCTGATGACGAAGGTCCGGAGTTCGACTAGTCCGTTGGCTTCGATGTTGCCAGAAGAGGTCGTTCAAGAAGGAGGCCGTTCGCGATGGGGTGGGTCAAGGAATTCAAAGAGTTTGCTCTCAAGGGCAACATGATCGATATGGCGGTTGGCATCGTCATTGGTGCCGCGTTTGGAACCGTGATCAAATCGCTGGTGTCGGACGTCATCACGCCGCCGCTCGCATTGCTGACCGAACAGGTTGACTTTGAACGGATGGGGCCTGTCTTGCGAGCGGCCACGGAGGATAGCGATGAGATTCGGATCAACTTTGGATCTTTTCTGAACGAATTGCTGAGCTTTGTGATCATTGCGGTAGCCATCTTCGCGGTCATCAAAGTCATGAACCGCGTGCGGGCTCAGTTTGCCGAGGAGGAGCAGCAGCCCTCGCCGACCAAGAAACCTTGTGAGTTTTGCAAGATGGAGATTCCGGTGGACGCGACACGATGTGG
>JBPCVD010000604.1:0-6809 GCA_051010815.1 Rubripirellula sp. | reverse complement strand
CTGCACGTGCATGCGAGCCGGCCGCTAACTACGACGCGTTGATCCATTCGGATGTGTCGGGCTCTGACTCACAGCGATTGACCTCGCGGACGGCATGAAAAAGCTGCCACGGGACTTGGAATAGCCCCACGGCGATCAAGAGTCCGATACCGCCAACGGCGGCGGTGGTTGTCCACTGCGGTGCCAAGATACAGAGAAACGACAGGCTGATGCCAAACAAGCAAAGAACGGTCTTGAACTCTGTGGGGCCGAAGCGAGCGAGCGTGAACTCGCCGAGCAGTTTCGCTTTGATGTTCGTCAGGACAGCGATCGCGAACAGGCAGATCACGGCGATCAGTGCGAGGTCAATTCGTGATGCGGCAACACCAATCCCGACCAACCAGTAGGCGAAGGACATGGGGTCGGTAAAGTGATCGAGCAGTTCCCCGCCGTTTCGGCATTGTCCAGTCGCGCGAGCGTGCGTTCCGTCGACACAGTCGGCCGTGTGATTACCGATAACCCCCAAAGCTGCAATCAAACCGCCCCACCAGTATTGGGTTGAAAGAGCGAATCCGATCGCCCCCAGGATCGCCAAAACGTGGCCGATCGGGACGATTCCCTCGGGCGGAAACCGGTTGGGAACTCTCAAGAGCGGATAGAGAGACTTCAGACGCGGCCCAATGAAGGGGTCGAGGATGCTGTGAGACACTCGCTTTGACATGTTTGGCTCCAACCATGAGTCTCGGGCTCATGCCCGTCAATTCATGAGAGCCCGCCAGCCGCAAAGGTTGCGCGAATCGAATGCAGACGCGGTCTGTTTCCGGGCGACCAGCCTACGATTGCCTCGGATCGGCCCAGTCATTTCCAATCTGCTCGCTGACGACACGGCGTGACAGCGCCGCGGCGCCGACACGCTGGATCGCGACGATAAAGGCCGCAGTACGGAAATCAACGCCATGCTTTTTTGAAACTTCAGCGACGGAGCGATAGGCGCGTTTCATGTAACTCTGAAGCTCGATACGAACCCGATCGAGCTCCCAACGAAATTGTTGAATGTTCTGAGCCCATTCAAAGTAACTCGCTGTCACGCCGCCCGCATTGGCAAGGATATCCGGGATCACGACGATTCCGCGGCTGCGAAAAATCTCGTCCGCCGCGGGCGTGGTAGGAGCGTTCGCCGCTTCAACGATGATCTTGGCTCGCACGTCCTTCGCATTCTCTTCCGTTAGCACGTCGCCCAAAGCAGCGGGCACCAGCACGTCAACGTCCCAGGTCAGTACCTCATCGCTTTCGAACGCCTCACCCCCCGGAAACCCTTTGACGGTTCGATGCTCGGACACCCAAGCGGCCAGAGCGTGCACGTCGAGGCCTTGGGCATTGGAGATCCCACCCATGTGATCTCCCACCGCAATAATCTTGGCTCCACGGTCAGCCATCAATTTCGCGGCAAAGCTGCCAACATTCCCGAAACCTTGCAGCGCGACGGTGACGTCAGTCCAGGGGCGTCCCTGATCTTTCAAGAGTTCCTCCAGAACGATCATCACGCCGCGCCCCGTCGCCTCTTCCCGCCCTTCGGATCCAAATAAGTGCAGCGGTTTGCCCGTGACCACGCCTGGCGAGAATCCGGCGAACTTGGAGTATTCGTCCATGATCCAGCCCATGACCTTCGCATTCGTATTCATGTCGGGTGCCGGAATATCAATCGTGGGGCCAATGACTTCCTTGATCTGGCTGACGAATGCTCGCGTTAAACGATCTAGCTCCCGTTCGCTCATGGTGCTTGGATCACAGTTGATTCCACCCTTCGCACCGCCGTAGGGAATGTCCACGAGAGCGGCTTTCCAAGTCATCAAATTGGCCAGCGCGGTTGCTTCCTCCTCGTTGACGGAAGGATGGTATCGCAGACCACCCTTCATTGGACCGCGAGAACGGTTGTGCTGTACGCGATAACCATGGTGATGCTGCAGCATCCCGTCATCACTGTCGGTGATGATCTCAACTTTGACCACGCGAAAGGGCGACAGCAGGATGTCACAGAGCTTGCTGGAAAGTCCAAGCTCCTTGGCTGCGCGGTGGAAATAGATATGGCTCTCTTCAAGCATCGGAGGTCTCCTGAGGTGAGACCTATCTTACTCCAGCGGTCACCGCGAAGTGCGCAGGCATCGACATCACGACTGGCACGTCGGAGGTTCGATGACTCGTCCCGAAGAGTGCCGGAAAGTTTTCGAAGTGTTTACTTCAAGTATCCGTCGACCCAACCTCGAGCCCCCTGCGGTGGCAAAGGATCAGCAACATCGGAACCATCGGCAAGCCGGAATGTCACGGCCAATGGAAACCGGCCTTCGGGCGGATTACGCGTGTAGGGCCCATCACCCCAGAAGTCACCAAGTGAGACCACATCAAATCGTACGACCTTGCCTGATTTGACTTCGATGTTCCCGCGGAGTTTGGTTTCGTAACCACGCTTTCCATCTTCGGTTTCCAAATGCGCCGAACCGGTTAACACGCCGTCGCGCAACTTCATGTCCAACGATCGAATCTCATTCGGCTTCCACATTGGTGGCTCGCCCCGGGTGTTATCGACGAGATGATATCTCGCAAGCCGCTGTTGCAGCGACTCGGGAATGTTGCCTTTCGCCAGCTGTTGATGCTCGTCGGCTGTGATCCAGAGATTGTCACGTGAGACAGCCTTCTGAAAGATCTCGCGACTCGAATTCTTGGGCGTCTCATACCCGCCGAGCACTTTGGCTTGGACGCGAACGACCAAACCATCTTGCGGGGGCTTCAGCGTGTAGCGTTTGTCAATCGACTTCGGAACGATGGCGCTAGCCGTCTTGCTGTGAGCGCCGAGGTTGTATTCACGTAAGCGTTCCTTCATCAATCGCAGCAGCTTTTCTGGATCGCGATTGTTGTTGTAAAGCATCAACTCGCCAGTCGGCGTGGCGATGTAAAAGCCTTGAGTCGTCGAATTAAAGTCACTGCGTGGACCCTGGCTCGCGATCTTGCGATAGAACTCTCCCTCGGTATCTTTTTGCCGACGCTGGCAAGCTTGATCAATGGCGACGGGAACGAAGCGAGTCTTCAGGAGCTCGACGATTTCTGGTTGGGCGAATGTCGACGCACGGTCGAACACACCGTTGTTTCACGTGCAGCCGAGCGGATGCCCATCCATCGCCCAAATGAAGATTGGCTTGTCCTCTTCCGAGGCGATCCGCTGCGCGTCGAGCACCGCCAGCTTCCAAGGAATGGTTCGCCAAACTTCTTCTCTACCCGGCTCGAGTTCCGTCAGCAACTGACTGCATTTTGCGTCCGTCAGTTCTGCGGCCAACATCGGTTTTGCTGTGATGCATGCGCCGGCGACAAGCAAAAAGACAAGGGTTCGAACCACGGTTCACTCCAAACAATGGGGGGTAGGATCTTGCAAGATTGTACTTCATGCCGCCGACGGATGACGATCTGGCGGGCAGTCTTGCCAAGAGGCCAACGAAAAAAGGGCTGATGGAAACCACGTTTCCGCCAGCCCTTTTTGTAAAGGTTCAACTCCCAGGTTCAACTCTCAGACGCTTGTGTACCAAGTGCACTGGGAAAAGGTCGTCGCCTACAGTTCCCAGCCGTCGCGGTATTCACGCTGAACGAACTGGTTGATTTCTGGGACGTTCGGGCTCGAAAGCGTCTTTGCGTCCCATTCGATTCGCTGGCCTTCGCCCGCACGCATTGCGAGGTTGCCTACCAGAATCGTTTCGGTCAGACGGCCAGCATAGCCAAAGTTTGACATCGTCCCAGGCTCATATTCGCCTTTGACGGTGCTGACAAACTCCCACTTCTGACGCTGGTCCCCACCACCTTTGAACGGGATACGAGGAAGCGTTTGCGCTGGCGGCTTGTAGTCGGTGTACTTGTCTTCTGGCAACAGGAAGTACTTCGCACCGTAATCATCGGGTGAGAAGAGGAGTCCTTTGCTGCCGACGACGACCGCGCCGCTGGTCTTCCGATTGGGATCTTGCTTTTGCCGTTCAATTCGCTTCTGGAATGACTCAGGCAACTGCGACAAGATCTCGTCTGGCGGCAGGTTTCCACCGTCGTACCAGAAGAAATCACAAGGTGGCAGGCCATCACGCTCAGGAAACTCGAACTTCAGTGACGAACTTCCTGGGAAGGTCTCACCCTCAAAGATGCCGGGATTCTTGACCGCCGTCACCGCAACTGGGTCCCACAACTTCAACGCCATGACTGGCATGTTGGTTGTATGGCAGGCCATGTCGCCAAGGGCGCCAGTGCCAAAGTCAACCCAACCGCGCCATTTGAAGGAGTGGTAAACACCTTCCTTGTACGGACGCATTGCCGCTGGGCCGATCCAGGCGTCCCAGTTCAGCTCTTCGGGAATGGCGTCCTCGCCGGCTGGACGTCCGATACCCTGAGGCCACACGGGACGGTTGGACCAAATGTGAACTGCTTCCACGTCGCCAATCGCTCCGCTGCGAATGACTTCGACCGCTTCACGAAGACCATCTTCCGAGGTGCCTTGGTTGCCCATCTGAGTCACCACGCCCATCTCGTCGGCGGTCTCCCGCATCAACCGAGCTTCGGCGATCGACCAGGTCAGTGGCTTTTGACAGTAGATGTGCTTTTTCATTCGCATGGCGCGAACGGCAGCAGCAGCATGACAATGGTCAGGCGTGCTGACGGTGACGATATCAACTTTGTCGCCAAGATCTTCCAGCATCTCGCGGAAGTCCTGGAACTGTTTTGCATCAGGGAATTCACGCCCCTTCTTCGTGAGCGTCTTTCCATCGACGTCGCAAAGTCCAACGATCGCAACTCCGTTTTCACCGATGTGACTTGTGTCGCTTCCACCCTTGCCACCGACGCCAACGCAGGCCGCCGCAGGCGATTGCAAGGCTGAAGTCTGAGCCTGAAGAACTGGGCTGGTTCCCGCCCAGTAGCCCACTCCCGCTGACAATGCAGCGGACCGGCCGATGAACTTCCGTCTTGTCGTCTTTCTCGTCATGAATATTCCTCAGGGGTGAAATTATTGACCACAAGGGTCGTTGGAAGCGGTTCTGATTGCCCTCACAGATTAACAAGGGACGCTCATTCTAACAATCATTCCGCAAAATGTCCGATCGTCCAGATTCGTTGCCAATTTTCACTCAAACGTCTAGGCTGACGTTATTCCGCATTAGCTATCCTCGGATGACGATTCACGCGACCCACATCGGTGGGGATTTGCGAGCTTCGGTCCCCGCCGGCTGCCTCCCAAACTGTCGGTATCCTTCCCTGCGGTTTCTCGCACCCTTCACACGGATTCTCACGTACCCATGCTTAAACGCCGCCTCCTAGCCCTGACCCTGCTTGCGATGGTCGTTTCCTTCGGCTGCAATCGCAACCGTTCCACCGCGCCTGTTGTTGAGGCTCCAGCAGCTGGCCCCACTTCCGTGGAAGTCAAAGCGGATGACCCTGTGCAGGTTGCTGCATTGGAAGCGGCTGGATTCGAATTGACGAAGAACAGTGATGGCGTCGTCACTCGCATCTCGGTGGTCACTGACGAGCCGATTCCCGAGGCCTTGGCGAACCTGGCCGGCGTACCCAACACGGAAGAGGCTCTCTTCTCGGGTCCTGGGATGACGGATGCCGGGATGGAGGCACTGGAGAACCTGACGAGTTTGAAGCGAATTGATCTCTCGAATTCGGCAGCCGGCGACGCAACGCTTCAAGCACTCAGCAAGCTTCCTAACCTCGAGGTTCTGTTCCTGAGGCGAACCGGCGTGACGGATGAAGGCATGGCTGCACTGAAATCTCTCGCAAAAATGCGTGCTATCGATTTGCGAAATACGAATGTCGGCGACGCCGGCCTTCAACACCTCGCGGACCTGCCAAAACTTGCGGACGTGCAGGTTGAGAAGGCGAACGTGAACGATGCGGGTGTGGCCAACATCGCCGGCCTTCCTTTGAAGTCGCTCAACGTGAACTACTGCACCTCGATCAGTGACGCCGCCATGGAGTCGCTCGCCGATACGGCGACACTAGAATCGATACAGATGGACTACACGAAGCTGAGCGACGAAGGAATGGCCTTCGTCGCAAACTTCCCAAAGCTCAAGCGACTGCGAATTCGTGGCTGCGATGTCACCGGCGAAGGGATCAAGTTCATCAAGGATCTGACGAACCTGAACCGTTTGGAACTTCGTGATTCGTCCTTGGATGACGACGGGCTTGCCGTGATTGCGACGCTTCCCAACATGAACTACTTGGATATCAGTGAATGTCGCCTGGTCTCTCCTGAGGGGATGCAGGTGATTGGAAAGATGCCCAACCTGGAAGTCTTGAACCTGTGGGAAACCAAACTTGACGACAGTGGGTTGAACGCGTTTGGCGGCCTCAGCAAATTGAAAGCGTTGAACCTGAAAGCCACGTCCATTTCTGACGAGTCGATTGACACACTGATGAAACTGACGAGTCTGGAGGATCTGACGGTCGCTGGCACATTGTTGACCGACGATAGTTTCCGAAAACTTGGCACGCTTCCGAACTTAAAGAAATTGAATGTCGCCAATACCAGTATCGGTTTCGACGTAATCGACGAACTTGCGGACAGTAACGAAGAGCTGGAAGTGATCGAATTCGAAAACTAGCGGCTTCGATTTCGCGGTTCCTTCAATTCAACGAAAAAGCTCGTCTCGCGATTTAGCGAGACGAGCTTTTTTTGGGCAAAGGTTCGTCGTTCTCGAATCGTCGCGAACGTCGGATGAGAGTGTCTCTTTACTTCACAACCAAGTTAACCAGGCGGCCCGGGACAACGATCCGTTTAACAATCGTCTTTCCCTCCAACA
>JBPCVD010000603.1:0-2879 GCA_051010815.1 Rubripirellula sp. | reverse complement strand
CTGCGTACGCACCAAGGGAATGGCGCAGACTCTTACGTTCGCAGTGATGCCTCCGACGACTACGGGGCCAAAGCGATGCTCCAGGGTTCACTGGACGGCGAATCAAACCAAGAGCACATCTATCTGAGGCTCGATCTGTCGAGATTGCCGCGAGCGCGAAGCGATCTCGATCGTGCGATTCTGCTTCTGACCGTGCGAGCGGGAGGGTACCAGGGTCAGAGCGAATTTGCGGTCTACGGAATTCAGAAGAACTTGATGGCGGACTGGGCGGAAACAGGTGGAGAGCACTTGAGCTGGGAAACCTCACCGTGTCGGTCCGGAATCGGTGGCCAAAAGTATCTCGGGCGGTGTTCCTTCAATAACGCTAAAGACAATCTCAAGGATGCTCAGGATCAAATCAGATTCTTCGGCGCAGAGTTCGACGAATTTATCCGGAATGCGGAATCCGACTTGGTCACACTCGTGCTCATTCGACAATCAACCAGCAACCGGCCAACTCGGTTTCATTCGAAAGAGGGCAAGCCCGATCTCGCACCGGCGCTGGCCGTTCGTTTTCGAGAGTCTGAGCCCACCGATGATTCGAATTGAACCGTGCGTGGCGAATACGAAAGAGCGACAACCGTCACGTGATTTCGAGATCCGGAGAGTTCATCCCCCATCGCAGAGCGGTTAAACTGTCAGCATGTCAGACGCTTCCTCTCCCGATTCGCAGCGCACCAGCACGGTCAGCCTGGTACGTACGTCCCATCCTTGGACAAAGGCAGATAGCGCTGCCGGCTTTGTGCTTCGCTATCTCAGCCCGATGCGGCGTCAACTCACTGCGATGCTTGGATCTACGGAACAGGCTGATGAAGGATTGAAGCTGATCCTCGCTCATTTGGTGAGCGTTGGATTCGGCGATCAGAAGCAGGGCAAGTTGCGTGATTTTTTGTTGCGTGGCATCCGATCGGCCGCGCGAACTCGAGCCAACGAAATCCCCGAGGACAAGCGACCCGAACTGAAGCTGGATGAAGTGACCTTCGAATCGAAGCAGTGGATCGCCTACTGGCGTGACGGGTTGTTGGAGCGGGCCTGGCGATCCTTGGAGCGAAAAGAACACGCCGAAACGGACCCACCCCTCTTTTCTGTGTTGCACTGCGCCACCGCAAAGCCACAAGCGACGCCAGCAATGTTGGTGGTACAGATTGCTGCCGAAACCGGTGTGCAGATTGACGAGTTGACTGTGCAACAGTCGCTACCGGAAGCGCGCGCCGCATTCGCACAGTTGGTGGCGGACGAGGTTGCTGAAACGCTTGAGAACCCCACAGGCGAAGACGTAAAACGCGAGATCGGGCGTCTCGGGCTCGGCAAAGCCTTCAATGGCGTGAGTGTGCTTGTTCAGTAAACGCAGCAAGGAATGGAGTTGCGCCGCGAGAAAAACACGCAAAATACCCTCCGCTGGTGAATCATTTGCAAACAGCACTGGAAACGAATCGCGCGCGAGAGGACAATGTTTGAGTGGCTCCCTTGCCACATCAAGTTGCCGCAGAAGGCTATCGCTTTCTATCGCCTCGCGATCGCCCGCAAGTTGATCCCGCCTAAACTTATTCCGCCGACGGAGCCATTCTCGATATGCGCCGGTTCGCTTCGAAGTTGTTTTGCATCTTGATTCTGTCCGTGATCGCCAGTCTTTGCGTGCGCGTTACGTTGGCGCAGGAGGGCGCATCGGAAAGCGTCGAGGTAGTAAGCGAAGAGGAGATTGTGATCTCGCCGCTCGATGAAGACGGGAAGCTCGTTCAATTCGAACGGGACATTGCCCCGATCCTTCGAACGCAATGTTTGGAATGCCACGGACCTGAAGATGCCAAGAATGATTTTCGCGTCGATGACCGTGAAATCATGCTCGATTATATCGAACCCGAGGATGTCGAATCCAGCATGCTGTACGTCGACTATCTGACGATCGATGACGAAGACATGCTGATGCCGCCGCTATCCCACGGCGGACCGCTCTCAGCGAGTGAACTGTCACTGATGCGAGTTTGGATTGCAGAGGGCGCCGATTGGCCCGAGGACTTCGCGTTTTCGGAAGCCACTGCCGATGTCGTGGAAGCGGAGCCCGAACCGGCTCCCGAAACGTTGCCAGAACGTGTTTGGGTGGCACAGGGATTCCTTCACCCGGCAACCGTCCATTTTCCGATCGCACTTTTCATGCTCGGTGGCGCGTTTGTCGTGCTGGGTTGGAAGTGGCCGAGCATCGGAACGCAGATTCCACTCGCGTGCCTATTGCTTGGTGCAGCCACGTCGGTGGCCGCCACATTGATGGGCTGGGCATTCGCGCCGGAACAGGGCTACGGAAGCAACTGGAATATCCTGGAGTGGGGTCGCGAGGTAGACGCTCATCGTTGGAGTGCCGTGATCGTCACCGTCCTTTCCGTCGTGTTCGCGATCGTTGCGTTGATGGCGTTGTGGAAAGACAGTGAGAAGTTAACCGGTGTATGGAAAATCGGCTTGTTGGCTTGTGCCGCTGCCGTGGGAGCGGTTGGACACCAGGGCGGTGAGATGAGTTATGGCAAAGACTTCTATCCAAAGGCTTGGCGAATTTTGACGGGCGCATCGGAAGAGCCAGAATCGGTGGAAGCCGCCACTTCGGAAGCGTCCTCGAGCGAAGCTGCGGAAATGCAACCGACGCCCGCAAACGAGGAAACTGCCGAGCTTGCCAGGGGCGAGTCCACGCCTGGTTAATCGTTAAGGGCTCGTCATCAGTCGGTTTTTCGCTCGAGCGTCTCTATCTCAGAGAAGCGGCGCGCATTGTTGCCGACCTCATCAACGCGATGCATCGTCATCCAGGAAAACGTCTTGTTGGCGGGATTCGATGGATCTGGTTCGACGAGTGGAAC
>JBPCVD010000602.1:0-3038 GCA_051010815.1 Rubripirellula sp. | reverse complement strand
GTACGATATGAAGAAAGATCCAGACTGCATCCTCAATCTCGCCGACCAACCTGAATACGCCAAGGTCAAAGCGGAGTTATGGGAACAACTCCGTCGAGAGTTGGCCGAACAAGGAGATCCGCGAATCGTGGCCGATGGCGATATATTCGACTACTACCCCAACGCGCGGATCGATCGTCAGCAAAAGCTCTACGAGAATCCCGACTACGATCCAGTACAACTCTTCCAAGAGCGATTCGGACAGGCATCGACGGCCGGCGAAGAACCGTAAGCGAAGAACGGTAGACTTAAACCGGGAACCGTCGACAAGGAATGTGTGGTCGAGGAACGAGTGGTTGAGGAACGAGTTGCCGAGGAACCTTAGACAAGGAACGGTGGTCGAGGCTCATGTCTGACGTCACCATGCTGCTGAACGAGATCGAACAGGGCAGCGCGTCAAGCGACGCGTTGCTTCCACTGGTCTATGACGAATTGCGTCAGCTCGCTGCGGCGCAGATGCGTCACGAACGCAACGGTCAAACGCTCCAAGCCACAGCGCTTGTCCACGAAGCGTTTTTGCGTCTGACCGACAAGTCACAGCCCACGTGGGAAAACCGGCGTCACTTTTTCGGTGCGGCCGCTTTGGCGATGCAACGCATCTTGGTGGAACAGGCGAGACGCAAGAAGCGTCAAAAACATGGTGGCGATCATCACCAGGTCGAACTGGATCAGATCGACGTTGCCCCCGTCCTGGTCCGCGACGAAGACGAACTGCTGGCGCTTGACGAAGCGCTGGGGGAACTCGAGAGAGAAGATCCGCGGAAGTCAGAACTGGTGCGACTACGTTATTTCGCGGGCCTAACGGAAGCCGAAGCCGCAAAGACGCTCGGGATTTCACGGCCCACCGCATCCCGCTGGTGGACCTATTCGAAGGCTTGGCTATTTGACCGAATTCGCAACCATTGATCGCAAGAATTAGAAAATCCCGTGAGGCGCGTAGCCACCGTCCGTCGCATGAACAGGTAGAGCGATTTACCTTAGAGGCCGGGAGCCAACCATGTCGGACGCGGAAATGACGGGAAAGAGTGACGAAAACGAAGGCGCGAACGCCACTCAGCCCGAAATCCCTTCCCCCTCGCTTGCCGGCTCGATCGACCCGCAATCGATCGAGGGAATCTTTCTCAGAGCGGTCCAACTGATCGACCCCACAGAACGAGCGGCGTTTCTCGACGCCCAATGCGCAGACGAAGATGAGCGGAACCGGGTCACTGCCCTGCTCCGCGCCTACGACGATGCGGGTAGCTTTCTGGAGAATCCCGCCAGCGGACCTCGACCAAGCGACGACATTTGTCTCGACTTTTTGACTCCCTGCGAAGAGGACGATTGCCTTGGATTGATGGGGACGTATCGAATTCTGGAGGTCATTGGGACCGGCGGAATGGGCGTGGTCCTGCGGGCGATGGACCCCAAGCTCAATCGCATCGTCGCCGTCAAAGTGCTGTTGCCGGAACTTGCCCGCAATCCCAACGCGCGCCGTCGGTTCCATCGCGAAGCGCAGGCGGCCGCTGCGATCAGCCACCCCCATGTCGTCACGATCCATGCCGTGGAGGAAGCTCAACCCGACACGACACCGCCAAGCCCACCCTTCTTGGTGATGGAATGTGTCGTTGGCCAATCGCTTCAGGAACAGCTTGATGCTGTCGGCCCACTTCGATTGGCCGAAATCCTGCGAATCAGTCGCCAGGTCGCCGAAGGCCTTGGTGCCGCCCATCAACAGGGGTTGATTCATCGCGACATCAAACCGGCCAACATCCTGCTTGAGAACGGCGTGCAGCGAGTCAAAATCACCGACTTCGGCTTGGCCCGCGCCACCGATGACCTCTCGGTCACGATGACCGGCGAAGTTTCCGGCACGCCCCAATACATGTCTCCGGAACAAGCCACCGGCGAGCGAATCGATCATCGCAGTGATCTCTTCAGCCTGGGCTGCGTGATGTACGCAATGTGCACCGGACACAGCCCGTTCCGCGCAAAGAATCTCGCGCACGTCATCCAACGCGTCACCCAAGACACGCCACGAGGAATCGGGCAACAGAATCCAGAGATACCGAACTGGCTTGAACAGATCATTCGATGCTTATTGGAAAAATCACCAGAACATCGATTCCAAAGTGCGGAGGGGTTGGTTGCGATCCTTGACCAACATCTGTCTCGGCTGCAGCAACCTGCCCTCTCGGGCTCGCACTCCATGATCAACCTCGAGCTGCCGACCGCTCTGGAGTTGCCATCCAAGTCCACCGCCACCGTAACGCAAGCAAGATCGGCGGCAGTCGAATCACAGAGTCACGACGTTCCAACTCACGATGATCAACATCGCGTCTTGGGGAGTCTTGCGTTAACGGTCTTCGCGGCATTGATGCTGGGCGGCGCGCTTTCATTCGCCACGATTTCAGAACGCCTGATCCGAGAAAACATGCAGCGTGTGGAAGCCACGCTCATTTTGGCGCTCATCGGTACCGCAGCAATCACGGCGATCACGTGCATCGGAGTTTTCATCAAGCATGGGACAACGTCGATCACCAAGCTGCGGACGCTACAGACGACGCTGCTGCTTGGAACGATTTACGCCGGCTACGTATGGAGCACATTCGTTCGCTCGCCCAATGCAAGTGCCCATGACTTTCGAGCACTCGGGTTTCTGACTTTGCTGTGGGTCCTGTTTTGCCTCTATGCGGGAAAAGTATGGACGGAGGCGAACGAGGAAGCGAAAAGCTTGATGGCACCGGAGACGATTCATGGACGCGTCGGCCGTTACCTGATTGTGGGAGGATTCTTTTTTACGATGCTTCCCATCGCACTGATTACCGTCGGCCTCGTCCTCAGCGACGGCGACTTGATGCAGGCGGGCGGACAATTCCTGGTCGTCGCTATGTTCTTTAGCTTGCTTGCGATCGCTGCTGGATATGTCCTTCGATACATCATCGATACCCAGCCTCAATACCATCGTCCCATCGGAGTATGGCTGGCAACACTGCTTGCGATCGGCACCGCGATGGGTG
>JBPCVD010000601.1:0-5605 GCA_051010815.1 Rubripirellula sp. | reverse complement strand
ACCGGAAGCTGCCCTGAAGGAATCAACCACAGCCTTGTCCGACCCCGACGATGGCAGTCACGTTTCGTGACGTATCGTTGGTGCGTAGGATAGTCGCTGGCGGACCGTTTCTGATTGATACGTTTGTGGAAAGAAAACGATGCAAAGTGAATCGATGTTGCCAGCGACTTGGGACGTTCCACAAGTCTTCCGAGATCGCATCGGAAGTCATGTCGGGCGTCAACGCGCCATGGTCGCGGACGATCATCTGCTGCTCGTGCTGCACGCGCCGCCCAAGCCCGACCAGGACGAGCGACGGGGACGATTCTTTTGGCTCAAACCTGATGGGAACTGGACAAGCAACCAACTGGGGTCAGGACCGGCCGCGATGAAGAAGCACCTCGATGAATACGATAAGCAGATCGAGGAGTTGGAGAAGATGGAAGAACAGGCGGAAAGTTCACTCGCGCATTTCTGTGTGCTGGAGAATTTGGCGCCACTGCAACGCGCCATTCGTAACCTGCACGTCGCGCTGCAAGATGCACGGAAACAGCGTCCCGACGTCAGAGCGCTGATCGATATGCGGGACCGCGCCTATGATCTTGAACGCATGGCCGAACTGTTGGGCGCCGGAACGAAGAATTCTCTCGATTTTGAGATTGCCAAGCGGTCCGAAGAACAGGCACATGCCAGTGAGCGAATGGCACTCTCGGCGCATCGATTGAATTTGCTTGCCGCGTTCTTCTTTCCGTTGGCGACTCTCACCGCAGTTTTTGGCATGGAGATACGGAGTGGGCTAGAAGGATCTCCGGAGCCTCACACGTTTTTTGTGGTGATCTGCCTGGGGCTGATCATGGGGGCCTTTCTGATGTGGTACGTCCGGATGCGAAAGCAAGCCTGATCGTCCCTTCGTTTCAGGCCGCTATGGGACGAGGTCTGCCGCACGTATGAATTCGCACTTCATGATCCAGTTTGACGCGTGATTTGGTACAGCTGAGCACGCATTAGCCCTCGGCTGTAGGTCGCTTGTTTGGTTAGTCGCATCGGTTGCGCGGAGAGTACGGCATCGAGATCAACGAGTCGATGGTTGGGGAGATTCGTTTGCCAGCGGAAGAACCGATGCATTAGAGATAGGAGCAGTTTGGCTCGTAGTCGCTGCCAACCTTGACTGGGTTGGTGGAAGTCGACCACGTACAGCCAGCCCTCGTGGCGAACGCCGCTTAGCCACAGCGGAATGCAACGCGTTAGATCGTCCAACGTGAAGCAGTCAAGAAAATATGGCGTCACCAGCAAGTCGAGGCTTGACGCGACCGGACGAAGGTCGCGAGCGTCTTGCTTCAAGTAGGTGACCCGTTCCGAACCCTCGGTCGCCTGCATCCGCTGTTGTTGTATTTCCAACATGCGTGCGCTCTGATCCAGGCTGGTAATACGGCACTCCGGTTGTGATTGGCATAATGCCTTCAAGAGTCGACCATCCCCATCCCCCAAGACCAATGCGGAACGGCACGACGGGAGAGAGGGCAGCATCGCAACTCGCGATTTCTGGAGCTCGTTTCCGAACAGGACATATTCCAATCGTCGATAGTGCTTGGCGAGTCGGTCGTAGCCAAGATTCGACAGGTCGGAGTGGCTCATCGTAGGGCGATGTTCGCGGCCACCAGGAGGGCTGGCGGTAAGACGAGCGAAAGGTCGGCCATCAACGCCCATGGGTGGGGCGGGACGATAACAAGAGATCCTAGACTTGGGTTGTCCTCCGAAGATTCGTTGGCGATCAAGATGAGCAGCAACAAAAAGTCACAAAGCAGCAAGCTTGCTGCAATCAACAGAGGAAGATAGCCCATCGAGTACAGAACGGCCGTGGCCGCGATCTGACAGCCAACTGCTAATCGCAGGAACGATAGCGAATACGAGGGCTGGCGAATCCAGGAGCGGAAACCTTGCACGCGATCTTGATGGCGGTCCCAAAATGCCACCGAAGCACAGTTGGTCGCGAACAGAAGCCCCGCCATCGCCATCGATAGTAAACGTGTGTCCGGTTGATGACGCGACATGCTCGACCACGCGAGCAAACTGATTCCAAACCCGAACAACAGACCAGCGAGGAGTTCCTTGGGAAGCCGAAATCGAGACCGATTCCCGCGGCCACCGGCGCGCCCCGGTCGGTGATGAATTCGAGCCATGTACAAGAGGACGAGCAGAAGGCAGCTCAGTCCCCATTTCAGCTGAGCCAACGTGGCGACGGACGCGATCAACACCGCATCCAACAGAATCGCAGCGAACCAGAGCAACAGAATCGGACCGCGCAGGTCACGATGGACGCGATGACGTAGGGCATGGGACTGCGACTCGTTCAATTGCCTCGCGTCAAGCAATCGGTCCGCAGTGTAGGCGATCCACACGGTCAATCCGAGAATTGTGAATTCGCTCGCGCTCGGCCACCGTTCGCAGTATTGATGGGTGAACACAAGTTGCCATGCCATCGCCACACCAACGGCATCGAGCGAAAACAGATTGCACCACCACAGGGGACGCCGGAGCCACCGCGGTTGGTGACGAAGCTCTGGTGAGTCGAGTGTAGCGACCAAAGTATCGAGCATTCTTGGGGGGGCCGGGCGTCGAGAATCCCAAGAATCGTTGCATGGTCGCCGGTCTGTGGCAATCCTCGGGCAGCGTCGGGGGATGGCTCAATTCAATTAGTTGGAACGGGTGGGCAATATTCCCCGAAGATTGCTGGCATTGGCCTGCGGATTTGCTAGCATGCAATGACTACACGAGAACGGCAGCATGGGGGAATTGGGTGGAATGGTGCGTGGAAAGAGGCGTCAGGATTCGGCGAACAGGTTGCGAAAGAATCGAGGCAGGCGAGGATCGCGAGGTGGCGCTTATCGGCCGCGATTGGAGAGGCTGGAGGACCGAGTGGTCCTGGCGGTCAGTTTTGTGCCGGCCGGCGAGTTTTTGGGTACCAGCGGTGGCAGCGAGCTGAGCAATCCCACGTCCCTTGAATTTGGCCCCGATCAGAGGTTGTACGTCTCTCAGCAAAGCGGCGTGATCAAGGCATTCACGATTGGTTTTCAGGAGGGCAATTTCTTTGCGGCTGCCGAAGAGGAGTTGTTGCTTTCCCCAAACGTCGGTGTCGTTCAGTCGATCCAAAACCACAACGACGACGGATCGCTCAACTCCAGCTCTGATCGTCAGGTAACCGGATTGATCGTGGGGGGCAGTGCCGCGAGTCCAGTGCTTTACATCACGTCAAGCGACCCACGCATTGCGAGCGATGGTGACGTGAATCTGGATACCAACTCCGGCGTGATCACGCGTGTCACGAAGTCGGGTGGGCAATGGACTGCGGTCGATATCATTCGCGGGTTACCACGTTCGGAGGAAAACCATTCGAACAACGGGATGTACTTGAGTCCTGACGAGACGAAACTGTTCGTCACCGTGGGGGGCAATACGAACAACGGTGCACCGTCCCAATTCTTCTCGTACACCGGCGAGTACTCGCTATCGGGAACGGTGTTGGAGGTCGACCTTGCCGATATCGAAAGTCGACCCATCCTGACGGATACTGGCGGTGGTCAAAATGGTCTGACCAGGCAATACGTCTACGATCTTCCGACGTTGGACGATCCTTCGGTTTCCAATAACGGCGTCCGCGAAGACGCGAACGGACTCGATGTGAACGGCCCCTGGGGTGGCAATGACGGGTTCAATATGGCGATTCTTCCCGCGGATGCTCCGATGCGGATTTTCGCCGATGGTTTCCGAAATCATTATGACCTGGTGATGACGGAACTCGGGAAGCTCTACACCGTCGACAACGGTTCGAACTCTAGCTTGGGAGGCGATCCGATCAGCGTGGGTGGGCAAGCGACGAATCAGCCCAACAACGGAGGTACTGGTGATCCCGAACCTTTGTTCTTGATCGAAGAGGGTAATTACTACGGACATCCCAACCCATCCCGCTCGAATCAGGATCTGGCCTGGACGGTCTACAACGACGCAGGCAACCCCGACAATTCTGTGTCACCCAATAGCGTGTCGGACTTATCTTCATTGGTTCCCGCCGGAGTCAACATCGCTGATGGTTTCATCATCGATCCGTCAAAGTTCACATCGAACGCGGCGCGACTGACCCAGAGTGGGATTCGTGTTCCACGCACCAGCCCACAAAGCAACACGCTTGTCAATGTTGGCTCCTCGAGCAACGGATTGGTCGAATACACGGGGGACGCCTTCGATGGCGAACTCAAGGGGGATCTACTGGTTGCGCAATTCAATGGAAATGTTGGCCGACTGAATCTGAATGCCCAAGGCGATGCGGCGACGTATGAGGTCATTCCTGGGCTGAGCGGCTTGTCGACTCCACTGGATGTGACGATCGGCCCCAATGGCTCGGTTTGGGTCGCGGAGGTTGGCGGCGACTTTGTCAAAGCATTCGTTCCGACCGACTTGGTGCTTCCGGACGATCCCGATTTCGACAATGACGGCATCTTCAACGAATCCGATCCGTTCATTCGCGACGCCAGCAACGGTGGCGACGTGCTGCTGCTTCCCGGGCAAACACTTTTGTGGGACTTCGATGCGAACCAGGACAGCAACCTTCCTGGATCCAACGGATATGGAGGTGGCTTGACCGGCGTGATGGTCAACGGAACGACGGACTTTGAGCAGTTCTTTCAATCGCCGTCTGACTTGCCGGGTCAAGACCTCAAGCTCGACAACGTCAAGTTCATCACGGCTGCCGGTGGCGGCACCACGGTCGTCGAGTATGCGTCCAACGGCGATGCCTCGCAAACACAGAATGACGGAGAGTTTCTGTTTCATACGGGGCTCACCGTGGGGCAAGCGGTCGAGGTGTTCACCACGAAGTGGTCGATCTACAACCCTGGAACCTCAGTTGTTGCCGGTGACGGCGGGTTCACGGGAGAGTCGCAACAGATTGGTGGCTATCTCGGTACAGGGGATCAAAGCAACTTCCTTAAGATTGTCGCCGCAAAGGGACCCGTTGATGGATTTCAAATCGTACTGGAAGAAGACGATGTGCCGATTGCCAACGATTTAATTGCCGCCCCGGGTCTGTTTGACGTGTCGCCCGATGACGGCAAGAAGATTGTCTTCGAATTAAAAGTGAACGTTACCAACGCGACGGCGCTACCGACCATCACTTACGAAACGGCTTCAGGCGTGAATGTCGTCAGTGGTGCGCAGTTCCCCTTGTCAGGGTCGACATTGTTCGATGTGATCGAAGGCCAGTACACGGTTCAGGGGCAAAAATCCGGCTTGGCGGTCGGTTTGTTTTCCACCAACCGCGAACAGCCCGGCGGGACCAACGCATTTCAGGCCATCTTTGATGATGTGGAGATCACCGCTTCCGGAAGTCTTAGTTCAACTCCTTTGTACCGTGTGAACGCGGGCGGACCCGCGGTTGCGTCGTTGGATAGTGGGCCGGGTTGGAGTGCGGATACGTCGGGCAGCAACAGCGTCTATCTTTCCAATCCTGGCAGCAACAACGTGTTCGGCGATGCGGGACTCGATCCCGGCCCGACGGTCCCCTCGACGGTACCAGGCGAGATCTTCGACACCGAGCGTTGGGATAATTCGACAAATCCGGAAATGGGTTGGT
>JBPCVD010000600.1:0-3319 GCA_051010815.1 Rubripirellula sp. | reverse complement strand
GCGGACCAACGATCCGAATAGCGCAACGTGCCAGTTTTTCATCAACACTGCCGACAACGGATTTCTTGACCGAACGGATCGATCCGCTGGGTACGCAGTTTTTGGACGAGTGGTCAAAGGGCTCGATGTGGTCGATAAGATCGGCAAGACGAAAACGACCTCGCAACCACACCCTCAAGTTCCGGGCGTGCTGATGCAGGACGTTCCCGCCGCACCAATCGCCATCAAAAGTGCGAAGGTCATCGAGTAGCATTCGTACTCGACCTCGGGACACGAGCCAACCAACGCCCAGCCCCAGAATCATCGAAACCTCACCTTGGTTCGGGGCCTTGCAGTGGTGGGCCTCAGGGATCGGTGGCTCTTTGGTGCGGTGCTCTTGAGTGCGGTGGTTCATGGGTTGGCGACGTGTTCTTGCCGTCAACAGCGACGAATTCGCCTCACCAGGCCCCAAACTGAACGATTCCTGAGCGATTCCTGGGCGATTCCTGGGCAGCGGAGTTCGCAACAGGATTCAACGTTATCGAGGGGGCGTTCAGCCGGATCCCAGGGGCTTCGTCCGCTTTTGAGCACGACACAAGCCCAGCGTGGAAAGAGTGAGTTTGGGGCCGCTATTTCCGCAGATGGACCGGCAGGGGGCACGATTGGGGGCCGATTCCTGAAATTCTTGGGGAAGATTCCACCAAATCGACCTTCCCACGCCACGGCCTCTTGACGATATTCGGCGTTTCAGCGTATTTTTTCGGACGCTTTCGCGATTTTGGCACGGCTGTTTTTGCGCCCACGGAAATTCCGTGGGTAACTGGCCGAGATACCAGGACCTGCGGCGCCAAGGAATCCCGTCAACCACGAGCTTCAACCGCGAACGATCCACGTGGTAACCAGAGCAAAGGCCAGCGTAGCTTCAATTGGCAGAGCATCGCATTCGTAATGCGGAGGTTGTGGGTTCAAATCCCACCGCTGGCTCTTTCCTTGATTGGTTTTGGCAGGCAAACATAGTCGTCGTGAAGGCTCGATGCCAACGCAACGATCAAATTCCATCACACGCTTGAAAGCCCATTGGGCAGGAGATTCGTCTCGATGAGTGAAGTCGAACTCGACGTGATCGACTTGAAGGAAGCGGTCCTTTCGAACAATTCGTTTGGACCCTCGGACGTCGGATCTATCCGCACGGCCATTTCCGAAAACTACGGCCATTTCGGTGAACTGCGTGATGCGGTCAACGAGATGGAAGCTGACGATGCGCTCAGCCCCGCCGGCAAAACCAAAATGGGCGTATGCCAATTTTTGTTGGGCAAGTTCAGCGACGCACTGACCACGCTGCAAACGGCGGACGGCAGTGCGATGGCGCTGTTCTATCAGGCGCGGTGCATGTTCGAGCTAGGTCGTTACGACGAAGCGATCGGAGTGTACGAGCAGGCTCAAACATCTGGCTACAACGAAGATCAATGCAAGATTGGCATTGCGGAGGCTTACCGCTATTCCGGTCGGATCGAAGATGCCCTCGCGATCTTGGACAACATCTTCGGACCAGCAGAGCAGACCGCTGACTACATGTACCAGCGTGCCGCGACGGTAGCTGCCGTGGGCGGACGCATGGACGAGGCGCTCGCGTTGTATCAGCGTGCCGTTCAAACGGACGAGAACCATGCCGGTGCTCTATTCGGATTGGCGTTGGAAAACGACCGAATGGGCAACGATGAAGAAAGCCTTTCGCTCTACGAACGGGCTGCAAAGGCATTCCCGACGGGGATCGGCGTTCTGATCAACCTCGGCCTGATCTACGAGGACAACAACCAGTTCGACAAAGCACAAATGTGCTACAAACGAATCTTGGATTGCTATCCGAATCACCCGCAAACCTTGCTGTACATGAAGGATGCAGCGGCGACCGGGAACATGCTTTACGACGAGGAGGCTCAGCGTCGAAACGACCGTCTGGCTCAAACCCTCAACATGCCGGTCACCAACTTCGAGCTCAGTGTTCGCAGTCGCAACTGCCTGCAGAAGATGGGCATTGATACGATCGGCGATTTGACTCGCACGACCGAAGCAGAACTGCTTAGCAGCAAGAACTTCGGCGAGACGAGCCTGTTCGAAATCCGCGAAATGTTGACCAGCAAAGGTTTGTCACTGGGTCAATTTGCTCACGAGAAGAAGTCGAATGAGCCACCGATCGACACCAGTCACATGTCGCCGGACGAGCAAGCCTTGCTTGACCGTCCGATTTCGGACTTGAACCTCTGGGTTCGTGCTCGCAAGTGCATGGCGCGACTGCAGCTCAATTCGATCGGCGAGCTGATTCGCAAGACGGGCGACGATATGCTCGAGTGCAAGAACTTTGGCGTGACGAGCCTGAATGAGGTTCGTGAGAAGCTTGCTGACCTTGGCTTGAAGATGCGTGGCGACTGATCCCCTGTTGCTCAGGTTCCTGAGTGACGACCAGGAACGAAGATTCAGGAGAGTGCCGGCCAGATGAGCCAGTTCGAATTCCAACTCCAACACCGCGATGCGACCACCTCGGCGCGTCGCGGTGTTTTTTTAACGCCCCACGGCCCGGTGCAAACGCCCGGGTTCATGCCGGTGGGTACGCAGGGCACGGTCAAAGGCCTGACGATCGATCAGGTCGCCACGACCGGTGCTCACATGATTCTGGGCAATACGTACCACTTGGCGCTTCGCCCGGGTCACGAAGTCGTACGACGACTGGGCGGCCTGCATGCCATGTCCGGTTGGGAAGGGCCGATCCTGACTGACAGTGGTGGATTTCAGATCTTCAGCTTGAAGTCCATCAGTGAAATCAGCGAGCAACAAGCAACCTTCCGCAGCCACATTGATGGCTCGATCATTCAACTGACGCCGGAGCACTCGATCGAGATCCAGGAGTCACTCGGCAGCGACGTGGCGATGGTTTTGGACCATGTGATCGCCTTGCCCGCTTCCAAGGACACCGTTGAAGACGCGATGGCTCGGTCGATACGCTGGGCCAAGCGATGCCTGGACGCAGCCCAACGGGCCGACCAGGCGAAGTTCGCAATCGTGCAGGGAGGACTCGAGATTGACCTTCGCGTGCAGTGTGCAACGGAACTGGCTGCAATGGATTTCGAGGGCTATGCGGTCGGCGGACTGAGTGTCGGGGAAGCACCGGACGACATGTACCGAATCACAGAAGCGACGTGTCCCGCATTGCCTGAATCAAAACCAAGGTACCTGATGGGGGTCGGACGTCCGATCGATCTACTGGAGAGCGTCGCTCGCGGAATCGATCTCTTTGATTGTGTGATGCCCACACGCAACGGTCGCAACGGACTCGCCTTTACCG
>JBPCVD010000599.1:0-7818 GCA_051010815.1 Rubripirellula sp. | reverse complement strand
CGAAGTTCTTCTAAAAAGCTTGATCACCGGCCCATTCCCCGCTTGGTCGGTCTGTTTTTCGGCCCTCGTGATCGATCGTCGATGTGGCCGTTGCGGACGGGGGAGCACCTCGCCCCCGCCATCGAGTCTCGGCAAGCGAGCGTTTTCCCGTCAATACCGGCCCTCGGTTACCACCTTAACCGGCACAGCTCTCCCAGCCGGGAAGCTGCCCGACGTCGTATTCCCGCTGAATCGGGCAAAGATTCGCCGAATCGGAAGTGGTCGATTAAGATAAGAGTAAAGGCTACGGCCTCTTTTCCCTTTGCCCTCTGGGCTGCCGCTCAAAAATTAGAGCTGCTGCTCGCCGTCCCAAGGAAGCGATTCGCTATGAACCGTTTGTTGGCGTACTCCCTCGCTGTCGTCCTCACCTGTATCTCGTCGCTTGGCCATGCTGCCGAACTGATGCCACCCAGCGTGATGTCCGAGCTGGGACTGACTCAGGCCTGGGCACGCCCGATGCACGTTCCGATTGGTGCTCAATCAATCGCCAGTCAACAACTGTTCGTTCACCAGCAAAATCCGCGCGAATACGTGGAGATTGTGACGGTGCCTGCCGAAGTGCCTGCTGCCGAGGGCTCGGAAGCTGCAGCACCAGCAGAGGGTAAAGTGCTGGTTCGCATCCCAACGGATCGAATCGGCGCGACCGGTCAAGAGGTCGGTCGTAAAGAAGCCGAGCGTTTGGCCAACAATGAAATCCGTCGTCTGAAGCGACGAGGCGTTGAGGCTGTAATCAACGTCCGCTCTGTGCCCCGCGTGCATCTTTACACGGTCGGCTCTGATGGCACCCTGGAATGCCGCGACGCAGAATCGGGTGAACCGATCTGGATGGTTCGCGTCGGTGACAATCGACTGCCCTACAGCACTCTTGGCGTCAGCGAAGATTTCTTGACAGTGATCAACGGCGCCAATCTGATCCAAGTCGAAGCCGCCACGGGCGAGGTGATGGAAGAGGTTCGCACCCATGGAGCCCCAATGTTTGGCGCCGTGAACTCGGGCGACTTCGCAATGATCCCAATCGTCGGCGGTGGCATCGCTGGCTATCCACTGTACGATCCAACGCGAGACCCATTTTTTGAGCGGGTCGCCGGCTCCGCGCTCTCTGTGCCGACCAAATCGCCCGAGTCATCGAAGACCGCCTGGGGAACGAGCCAGGGATTCGTCTACGTGATGGAACTTGAGGGAAGCCCATCCGTCCTGTTCCGGCTCAACACGGATGGCATCGTGGGCGGAAAAGTTGCGGCTGCCTCAGGCGATCGCTTCTTCTTTGGCTCCGAGCAAGGTCAAGTCTACGGCGTTCGCGCAACTCGTAGTGGTGACGTGATCTGGAGCCAACCCTTTGGCGAGCCGTTTTACCACGAGCCGATGGTCGTTGGTGACCAAGTCTTGATCCGATCGACCTACGGCAATCTCTACGCACTCGACATCGAAACTGGCCTCCAGACGTGGAATGGCCCCGTGTCGAACTTGGGTGAGCTGCTGGGAACCATTAACGGACGAGTCTTTGCAACCACACTCAGTGGAAGTTTGATCGTGTTGGACCTGAAAACAGGCCAGCGAATTGGCAGCTACAACCATGTGCGACCCAGCAACTTCCTAGTCAACACTTTGACCGATCGACTCTACTTGATCAGTGAAGGTGGCGATGTTCAATGCCTGAGAATGGAAGATGCCAAGCTGCCAACGTTTGCGACAGCATCGGATGCTGGTCCCAAGCAAAAGGCCGTTCAGGAAAAACCGAAACCGGAAGCGACGACGCCCTTTGGACCTGCAGGCGGCGGTGACCCGTTTGGAGCCGGCGGGAATGATCCGTTCGGTGCCGGAGGCGGCAACGATCCCTTCGGTGGCGGAGGTGGTGGTAACGATCCATTCGGCGGCGGAGGTGATGCCGCCATGGATGACCCGTTCGGTGGAAACCCTTTCGGAAACTAGTCCCGCGAAGGACGACTGCCTGAGTCAGAGTCGCGTGGATGCGGCTTGCGTTCAGTACGCCTCAGGCAGGAATTTTCTTTCGGCGTAGCGATGAAAAGCGTGTCGAGCCGAAATCGGCTGCGAGACGGTATCGCCTGCGATGCGTTTAGAATATGTGCGAGAAAGATCCGCACATGGAATGAACGATGGCAGCCTCCCCAACCGGATGCACGAGCTTGCGTCCTCGACGAACGACGCGACTGCTCGCGACTCTCTTGCTTGTCTGGCTAGCGTCCGCCCCCTTCCACGTTTGCGCGGCTGATCGACCCGACGTCCTCTTCTTTGTGATCGACGATCTCAACGACTGGATCTCAGTGCTTGATCCGAAGTCGCCAATCCACACGCCTCACCTCGAGCGACTGGCGTCACGCGGGACACTCTTCACACAAGCGTACTGCGCGTCGCCGGCGTGCAATCCTTCCCGCGCCGCGACTCTCATCGGGCAACGCCCCAGCACCACCGGCGTGTACGGCAACAAGAGCGACTGGCGAACGGCGACGGGTCAACGCCCAACGATCCTCAAACGACTGCGATCGGCTGGCTACCAGGTGCGCGGCGCTGGCAAGATCTTTCATCATCATCTCGACAACGCGTTCCACGACGATGCGTCTTTCGATTCATTCCAGCCGATGCGTCCTCAGTTGTATCCGCCTGAAAAACTCAATCGAGCCCCCAACTACGGATCGCGGAACACGGATTGGGGCATCTGGCCGGAACGGGACGAAGACTCAATCGATGTACAGACCGCAAACCATTGCGTGGAGGCCTTGTCGAATCCGCCACCCGACGTTCCCCTTGCCGTCGCATGTGGAATTTTCAAACCGCATTCCCCCTTCTTTGCGCCGCGAAAGTACCACGCTTCGTTTGCCAACTTGAGCCCACCTCCTCGTCGCTCGAACGACTGGGTGGACCTTCCCAGCGGCGCTCGCAATCTCCTCCGAAGCAAATCATGGTTCTGGCGCGGAATGATGTCACTGGAGAACGAACAAGACCACTCCTTCGACAATTTCGTTCGTGCCTACGCAGCCTGCGCGAGTTTTGCCGACGCGCAAATTGGTCGCGTACTTGATGCCCTGGATCGCAGCCCACGTCGAGACCAAACATTGATCGTCCTATGGTCAGATCATGGATTTCACCTCGGCGAAAAGGACCATCTAGAAAAATTTGCGCTGTGGGAAAAATCGAATCACATTCCTTTCATCATCGTCGCACCAGGCATCACGAAACCCGGCAGTATCTGCAGGCAGCCGGTCGACATGATGGTGCTGTACCCCACACTTCTCGAACTTTGCGGTCTCTCGCCTGATCCCGATTGCGATGGCATGAGTGTCGTTCCCCTGCTGCGTGATCCGAATCACACATGGAATACGCCGGCGCTGATGACTTACGGAAGGGGCAACCATGCCGTACGAAGCGACAGATGGCGTTACATCCGATACGAAAATGGGACGCAAGAGCTTTACGATCACCAAAGCGATCCCAATGAATGGAACAACCTCGCGGAAAGCCCCGAATGGAAATCAGTCATCGAGGATCATCAGCAATGGATTCCGACGGAGGAAGCCGAGCCCGTACACGATCTTCGCAGGTCCCCCGATGCACGCGATACGAGTGATGCACGCGATGCGAGTGAATCCAAAACGACTCCCCTCGAGCCTGCGTCATGAAGGCTGAACACAATGACTCCGCCGACCGCCTTGCGGTCCGATCACAAGTCGGTCTGTCGAGCAAGGCTAAGCGAGATCGATTCGATGCCGACGGTTACCTTTCCCTGCCGCGGTTCATCGACTCCCCGAGCTGCACGGAGTTGCGGACGCAACTTCAACGGTTGCTCAATCGCGTCGTTCCGACATTACCATCAGACCAAGTTTTTTATGAGGACAAATCGAATCCAGACTCGCTGAAACAGATCCAGCACCTGGAGAATCATGATGATTGGTTTCACCAGTTATTCACGGCAAGCCCGTTCCGCGCGCTTGCCGAAACCCTGCTGGAAGATGATGTCGCTCCCAAGAATCTTCAATACTTCAACAAGCCGCCACAAACAGGCATGGCGACGCCTCCGCACCAGGATGGCTACTACTTCATGCTCGACCCATGCGAGGCCGTCACTATGTGGCTAGCACTCGACCCAGTCGATGAAGAAAACGGTTGCGTCCGCTACGTGCGTGGGTCACACCTGAAAGGCATGAGACCGCACTCGCGAACGACGACGTTGGGATTCAGCCAGGGAATCGAATACTACCCTTCACCGGAGGACGCGGCTCGCGAGATTGCAGCGCCGGCGAACCCAGGTGACTTGCTCGTTCATCACGCGATGACAATTCACCGCGCCGATGCGAATCGTTCCACCACGCGACAACGACGAGCTCTTGGGTTCATCTACTACGCGGCAAGTGCGAAAGAGGATGTCGCTTCCCATCAGGCGTATCAGCGAAAGCTAGCGGCGGAAATGAAACAGGCCGACAAGCTTTCGTGAAACGAGAGCGAACTCAGACAAAGAAGACGTTGTCCGGCACCGAGCCCAATCCCGTGTTCCTGGCGATCACGTCCGATAGCCGTGTCTGACTAACAGCAGCCAACTCTTCTCCTGCCAGCGACTTCTGATACCAGAAGCGGTCCCCGTCGCGGAGCGCCAGGAACTGATCTCGGATCACATGCAAAAGCAATTCCCCAACCGCAGCACCAGGCGCATGGTCTTCGGCCAACGCACCGACCCAAACGTCGATGTGATCAACCGATCCGTAGGCTTCCGACAATGCGTTCTGAAGAGCCTCGTCCGAAGTTACTTGATCGAACCCGGTCACGACCCCAAGCCCGAGTTGCGAACGCACGGCCTTGTAGTCTGGCAAGCCGTGGTCGCGCCCGCGCTGGATGTTCAAGGAAGCGAGATCGAACCCTCCAGAGCCAGGCGGTCCAAACAAGAAGTTGCGAACGTCGTCGACCAAATGATTGTCAATCTCTTGAGCCACATTGGCGACCAGACCATGAATGATCGAATCGATGCCCTCGGTCAGAACCGGCATCGGATTGAAGAACGCATCCCGAAGCGGAAGGTCGCCCTCGGGCGCTTCGCCTCCCTGATCATCCATCCGTTTCAACTCGGTCGGCAATTGTGTGTGGCCGTAACGATAGGCGGCCGTGGCAAACAAATTACTGATCCGCGGGTCAACGTCGGGATCGTAGCCGACGTAATCTGGAATCGAATCACTTCCCAACAGTGCGGGAAGGTACTCCTCGAATGTGATGGCCTGAATCTCGGCGATCACCAATCGTCTCGTTCGCTGATAAACAGCCTCATCCGACAGAAACGGCTTGTCCGCAGCAATCTCGGTCGCGATTCGATTGTGCTCGCGGACCCAAAGCGTATGCATGCTCGTCAAGCCAACCTGTTCATTGGCTCGAATGTCACCCGCGATGAACAGACTCTCGGACGTTCCGCCGGCATTCTCTAAGCCAGCGACGTTCATCGGAAGTAGATCCCCTTCGCTGGTCTTCAGTTGCCCGCCTTGGAACGAGCGCAAGGCTTCGGCGCGCGATTCGGTAGAACCATAAACCATGGATCCATCGATGAACGAAGTGATGTCGTTGACTTGTTGGCGCGGCTCCGATTCTCCCGTGCCTTCAGCGCCAGCGGAACGCATCAGCCCGATCTCCGCTTCGCCCGTGGCAAGCGGATCAAACATCGGATCACCCTCGGGAACCAAGACATTGAATGGCTCCTCATGGCCCTCGCGAGTCAGATCGATATCGTGGTCAATGAACTGTCCCCATTGCCAAATCATGTCGCTGAGCCCAAGCGAATTCGGCATCGACTCAGTTTGAGCGCAAACCAAATTGCTAATCATGCGTGCGGTCGGGCGTTCGCCGCCTGCGGGTTCCGACATCCCATCCGCATACACGGCATCAACAATCCTTGCGAAGGGCGTTCCAGCCGCTCCCAGCGTCGTCTCTTCAAGATGATTGCCGGTTCCATCGATCGAACGAAAGATCGGATCACGACGCATCGATTTTTGGCCACCTTGATTGTGCTCCCGACGCATGCGATTGATGACTCGCAATGCATCCAACGAGCTCACGCCGCCATTCCCGTCAACATCCATTTCCCGGTGGGACGGCGACTGATCACCCCAACGCCATCGATTGAGTTGGTTGATGATGACCAACGCGTCCACGGCCGTCACCCAGCCGTCACCATTGACGTCCTCGCTGCCGTCAAAACCATTCGCCTCAAAAACAGAGGGTGGACTACTATCTGCAGCCAGCATCCGGCGTTGTTCACACTGCTCAAATCGAAGCCGCCGCCTTGTCAGGTCACGGTTTCGGCGTTGTTTCGGTCTTCTCACAGTTCGTCTGCTGCCAATCTCTAGACACAACGCGCTCGGCGGCCCACTACGGATACGTCTCGCCCTTAGACGCTCAACGGCCACAAAAGTTTCCTTCCGGACTCTTCTACAGTGCCCGATTACGGCCCGCCGTCGGTTTCAACCGAGAACAAGCAATGCTGGGGCACATGTCTGATGTTAATCGACTTTCTGCCGGAAGACACTGCGTGATTGAGTTTCGAGAAAAATCGCCTACGGTTCGGGAAGGATCGCCGCCGTTCTGGCTCGTTCAGCAACGCGAAGCGCGCCCATTGGCACGCCACTGAAGCCCCCACCGCTGATTACCACACCGTTAAGCTATCGATTGTTGGCAGGGGACCGGCGACCGCGACTCCCCTCGCTGCTCTCACAAAAGCCCCAACGCTTCAAACGTTATCCGCACAACTCGCGAAAACCCATGCATCGATTCAGCCCCACGACTTCGATTTCCGTCCATCGTATCTTCGGCGTCTCGCTGCTACTCGCGCTCTCTAGTGTTACTTCACGTGCAGAGGACTTCGTTGCGGAAGGACCGCTCGATCCGTTTTTGGGCGAACCTAGTCTCACCACGCAACCACTGTTTCAGTCGGAGCGTTTTCCAAACATCGTGGTCACCACGAAGGGAACAGTGCTGACGACCTGGGGCAACAAGCGACTGCAGGTTCGTCGTAGCGAAGATGGAGGCGAATCGTGGTTGCCATCCGAGGTCATCGCCGACCCGGGATTTCAGGGCGGTGGCACGATCGTCGATGAAACCAATGGTGACATCCTGGCTTTCGTCGAAGCTCATCATCCTCCCGCGGAACTGACGGTCTACCGTAGTCGCGATGATGGAAAAACTTGGAATCCAGATCGCATCTCGCTGAAACCCGATTCCAATGACAATCTCCCCTCGATGCACATGAACGAACATGGCATCACGCTGCGTCATGGAAGCCATCGCGGAAGGCTGATCCGACCGTCTCGATGGTATGCCGGAAAAAACGACCGCGCGCGTTGGCCCGAGCACTATACGAACGCGATCTACAGCGATGACCAGGGCGCGACTTGGCAAACGAGTGAACCGTTTCCCGAGAACGGAACTGGTGAAGCGACGCTTGTTGAATTGTCCGATGGTCGACTCTATTACAACTCTCGTGTCCACTGGCAGGAGCGTCCCGACAACACCCGGCGCCGCGCGGCATGGAGCGACGATGGAGGCGAGACGTGGAAAGATTGGCGGATCGTTCAAGTCCTGCCCGATGGTCACCAACATCGGTCGTACGGTTGCATGGGTGGCCTGACCCGTCTACCCGTCGAGGGCAAGGACATTCTCGTCTTCAGCAACATCGATACCTCGAATGCGAAACGTGAACGAGCCACCGTTTGGGCAAGTTTTGATGGTGGTCAAACTTGGCCCGTAAAACGACTCGTGCATGAAGGACCGAGTGCGTACTCCTCACTGACC
>JBPCVD010000598.1:0-5585 GCA_051010815.1 Rubripirellula sp. | reverse complement strand
CTTTTTACGACCTACTTTTGGTTTGTGAAGGCTCGTGGGGAACGCCCGAGTCTACAACTCTTTCAGCTGTCCGATTTCCGTGCGGTCTGTCGCCGGCATCCCGAGGATTCCAATCTGAAGCGACTTTGTCTTCAGCAATTGGACACTGGCGGGGTCTTGATTGTGAACCACAGCACACGACAAAGCTCCGTCGTCTGTTTCGACTGTTACTTGCAGACGGATCGCGGCGAAATCTTAGGTGACTGGGGTTATTCGGGCGACGACAAGCCACCTTGGAACGTCGGTCCTGAATCGACGATTGCGTTTAGCCCAGCTTGCTTCTTCGACTTGCCAGAGGACTGTGAGGTTCCCGAAGAGCCTCGGTTTAGAATCGTCACGGTCACAGCAAACGGGAAAGCCTTTTCCTCGGCACTGCAGATGCATGCGCCACGCAGTTCAGTCGCCGACCAAGTGCGACGCCATGCTGCATGAGTCGCTGATCGCGAACTAGAAGTAGTGACCACGTTCATACGCGATTCCACTTTCTGCGTCGTACCAAATGGTGAAGCCAGCGCCGTTGCTGGCAAACGGGCCATGGTATTCCGTGACTTCTCCGGGGCGAGGCCAGCCAAGTCCTGAGAATTGCAGGTCGAAAGTCTCTGGACTGATTGTCTTGATCGCGGGATTCGCTTTCGCAACCACAGAATACTCTCCAAACTGATTCCACATTCCGTCGAACCAGTCTTCGAGTGCATCGGGTTCGATCTGATAGCGAGCTCGATACCCTTGGCCATACTTATCGAGCGTGATGTCGCGAGCGGACGGCGGAAGATAACGCTCGACTCGCTCGTCCTGCACATCGACCAGCGCGTCATACTCAAAGACGCCGAATCTCGATTTGTCGATGACGGACATTACGATGCTGCAGGAGGGTACGAAGGCCAACAATGCCATCGGAAATCCCCACAAGAAGACGCGAGATCGCTTTCGCTTCAAAAGTGGCGCAACAATGACTGAAACGCCCAGCAAAGACGCAAACACCCAGAACGTGATCTTGAAGGGAAGGACGAGTGGCCAGAGCATCCGATCGATTGCCGGGGTCAGCGAGTAGAAACGCGGTGGAGTCGCAGCCTAGCTTGGATAGTCCGCGACATAAACCGCTTTGACTTCCGTGTAATCCTTGAAAGTTTCTTCGCAGTTCACGCCGCCACCCGGACCACCAGAGATCCCTTGTCCGGCATAGGGAAGCCCGTAAGCAATCGTGTTGTGGCAGTTCACTTGGCACGTCCCGTCACGGAACTGCTTTGCCAGGGAAACACCACGAGCGATGTCTCGTGTCCAGACGCTTGCCCCGAGGCCGTAGGGGGAGCTGTTCGCAAGTTGCATGGCTTGCTCGGTGTTTTCCACTGGGCAAATGGTGGCGTACGCATGGAAGACTTCGCTCGGATTGCAGTTGATGCCTGGTTCCGTACGGAAGATGGCTGGATTGATGTAGTAGCCGTCGCGTCCCTCCACTTCGGCTGCACCTCCGGGAAGTATGGCTTGGCCTCCCTTGGCAACCGTTTCCTGCTGCGAAGCCAAAATTCGTGATCGCTGTGTTGAGTTGATCACGGCTCCCAGCTGCGTTCCGGCGTCCGCCTGGTAGCCGATCTTCAGACTTGCGAAAAAGTCACGCTGGGCGTCGATGAAGTCGTCGGCGATTTTCTGGTCGACGAAGACTCGGTGGATGGTGCAACAGGTTTGTCCGAAGTGTTGGTTCGTGTAGCGACCGATCATGCGAGCGACCACCTGAGGGTCGGCGTCGGCAAGCACGATCGCGGCACCATTGCCCCCCATCTCACGTTTCATTCGCGTCCCATGGCGATCGCAAGTTCGCAGGATGTGTTGCCCCACGCCCGGGGAACCGGTGAACGAGATGTAGCGAACACCGGGATGTTCCGCGATGAACTGACCGGTCAACTCGCCACGCCCAGGAAGCACGCTGATGACACCTGGCGGGAAACCAGCTTCCTCGGCCAGTTTGCCGATGTAAAGGGCTGACAGCGGTGTGTCCTCGGCTGGCTTGATCAAGACGCAATTGCCTGACAGCAAAGCGGGAAAGATAAACCACGACGTCAGCACGATCGGATAATTCCACGGAATGATTCCGGCGACCACACCCCAGGGTTCGCGGTAGGTATAGCCTTCCACGCCTGCGGCCACATTCATGGAAGCCCCATCGCCGAGCGGAATGTTCGGCGCGATGCCACAAAAGTATTCAGCGCAGGCGCGAATCTGCTCAAAGTCTCCCTCGGCCAATTCAGAGACTTTTCCGCCATCGCGAATTTCACACGCTAACAACAGGTCACGGTCGCGCTCGCACAATGCCACGAGTTTGCGAACCAATTCGATACGTTCTTCGAGCGGGAAGTTGCGCCATCCGCTCACGCCGTCACCTTGGAAAGCGCGTTGCGCCGAAACGACAGCTTGATCGACTTCGGCGTGGCCCATTTCACAGACCGTTGCCAGGACTTCCATGGAACCCGGGTCGACCGTCTCGAATGTCGCATTCAGGCTGCCTCGAATGAGTTTGCCATTGATCAAGCCGCCGAGCGGTTCACCGTCGTTGTGACAAAAGCGAACGAACGACTCCGGTGTTTGAAAGTCAGAAGCGGTGAGCGATTGGATTTCAGTGTGCGCGGTAGACATCTTGCAATTCACAAGTCGGCGTTGGAAGGAATGAACGATTCCCCAGGATACTGAATTGAAGCCAGCGTGTGGGCGCAGCACAGTTCGGCCTGGGCGTCCCATCGGGTCCGACACTGACTCTATCGCTAGGATTACCGCCGGCGATTGGTGCGAAGCGACGAAAAAGAATGGCCCCGGTGGAGATCAGGGTTGCACCCGACAGTTCTAAGTCACGGCGCGGTCAGTCCTGGCTGCGGGAGGTTAGCCAGTGAGGGTCTTTGTCCACGTAGTCGGCCAGTTGATCAATTTGTTGATCCAGGATTCCGGCTCGTTGATAGACGTGCGACGGAAATGTTCGCCCCGGATGAAAGACACGCCGAGGTGGCGGCAAGTCGCCGCGAATCGAATGCAAATGTGCGAGCTCGGAAAGCAATAGTGAGGCAATGTCGTACACATCACTCGGAACCGCGGAATCAATGTCCTCGTTGGATACATGCAATTCCAACATTTGAATGTTGGAACGATCGGCGATCGCGTGGATCTTGCGATAACAGTCGATCAGACGCCGGTAGACGTCGGATGGCGTCTTTTGGTTTTCGAAGGGAGGGTTGTCAGGTAATCGTTTTGCATTCGGCGCGAGCGACAGCAGGCTAGAGCAATAGCTCACGCCCAGCGTCACCTGCTGAAACACATCGCTGGGAGTGAAGCGACGTTCGACCATCCGATTGACTTGACGATTCGCGACCGTGATGGCCTCGAAGACATCGTTCGGCTTTTTCGTTTCGTCACGCGGTGGGGGAGATGCCACTTGGTCGATCTCGAGCTCGCGTTTCAGATCCTCCAAACGTTCGTTCACCGAATCAACGAGTTCGTAAACATCGGAGGGTTGGATCTGCGTATCGTCCCGTTCGGGAGCAGACTGGCGGTCACGAGCGAGTTCAAAACACAATTCGTCAACTTTTTGAAATAGGGTCAACGCTTGAAAGTAGACCTCATGGGGTTCCGCATCTTTGACTGCGATGTCGTTCGTGTCACCTCTGGGTTTCCCCATTTCAGCCCGAATGATTTCCAGGTTCTTCAGAACCAGTGAGACTTGACGAAAGACATCGGGAGACGCGATCGTGGAAGGTGTCTGCGTGTCGGTCGATTCACCTGCGTTCGGTTTCGAGTCACTGCCAGCGATATTCAAATCGTTTTGGTCAGGTCTCGAATCGCTGGAGCTCTGCTCCGCCGTCGCCGGGCCCTGTGCGAAGGCGTTCCATGATCCGATTCCGGAGATCGTCAGTGTGAATAGTATCGCCCTTGCGACGGAATTCGCGACACGAAGTGGCATGCGTCGGCCACGGATGAACGCTAAAAGGCCCGCGAGAAGTACGCCCACGGTGAAGACGGAGCCAATGGTGATTGCAATCATGCTGATCCGATTGATTTGTTCGGAGTTCCGGAGTGTTGCGATTCGGTTCTGGTTGACCACTTCAGAGATCAGATCCTCTGCACGCCGGGCGGAGGGAATGGCTTGTGTTCGCAGTCGCCATTCGGCAACGTTGTTCTGTTCGGATGCTCGCCGCCGAATCGCTTCCAAGGCGAGACGTCGATAGGCCTCCATCTCCTTCGAGACCCATGTCCATGCTCGATTCTCAGATGATTTTGAATCGTCAACGGATCGTCGAAAATCGGCCAGTTGCGATTCGAATTCGAGTAGCTCCTTTTCGAACCGATTCACACTGAGCCTGTCCCCCTGTCGTACCACGTCGACTAGGTACCGATGGCACTGCGAGAACGTCATCTGCAATTTCGTCACGTTCCGCCAGTTCATGGATTCTTCGAGCTTTGCGTTACTGAGCGCATCCTCGGTTTCGTGAGTGTGGATATCGACGAGGCCAGACAAACTCTTTGCGATGGAAGCCTCGATGGGGGCAATGTCTCGCAGCAGCAGGTCGGTTGCCGGTTCATTGCCGGGTGTCCGCGCCACGTCTTCGATCCACCATTGTTCTTCGTACAGTTCCTCGAATCTTGCATTGAGTTTGTCGATTTGTGCTCGGTCGCCGGAATCCTGCAAGAGACTGTTCAAACGACCAATCGCGGGGCGAATTTCTTCCTGCCAAGCGTCGGCGCGGTCGACCTTGAACTCTTCGTCGCCGAGGGCAACCCATCCACGCAGGGCACTCATCGATCGTCGTAATCCACTCTGCAATGAAAGCGAGGCGGCCATGGCAGGTTCGTTCGCGTTGGCTAGTTGCATCGCGCTCGCACGTAACCAGCCTGCGACCAAGACGCCCGCGACCATCAGTGTGGCAACTGCCGCCAACAGCATTCGCATCAGTTTTTGCTGACGTCGCAATCGCTGCGTGTTTTGTTGTTGTTCCTCTTTTGCCCGGCGAACACCTGCTACAAATTCTCGCTGCACTGGATCGGTGGAATCGAGTAGGGAGAGGGCTAAGTCATAGTCGCCCTTCTTGGCAGCGCAGCGAGCATACGAAAAGTTTGCGTTTGCCAACCCTTTGGTTGCTTCTTCATTTTCGTTGAACAGGCTACACGCTTGCTCGAATCCGAAAATCGATCGAATGAAGCCCTGGTAAACTCCACTTCGTTCCGCTTCCTCTAATTGTGCTTGAGCACTGGCCATGATGGACAAGCTCTTGCTATGCGAGATCCAATCACGTAGTGCCGTTTGAAATTCAGCAACGCTTTGATAACGATTGGCCGGACGCTTCTGCATCGCTTTGAATGCGATCTCAAGAAGCTTGTTGCCTTGCAGTCGTTTGGGCACCGGCGTAAATTCGTTTCGCATCGCAGCCAGTAGACACAGAAGCACGGTATCCCCGTGATGAGGAGGCTTGCCGGTCACGATCTCGAAGAGTGTCGCGCCAAGTAGGTAGACGTCGCAGAGCGGGCCGATGCGTGTTGAGTTCTGTGTCATCTCCGGCGCCATGTATGCC
>JBPCVD010000597.1:0-4629 GCA_051010815.1 Rubripirellula sp. | reverse complement strand
TTATATGCGTACTTTCCCGAAACGGTTCGGGCCGGTGATTCTAGTTGAACCAGGACGAAGCAGCGACCACTCGCCGATCCAAGATGCAACTTCCTGAATGCACGCTCGAGTCCGCCTCCCTCGCCTGCGTTTCCATGCGCCCGGCCCAACCAGACGTTCTCGCTCGCAAGCAAGCGATCATGATCGACGTGAAAACGAGTTGTGAAACACGCACGAGATCCGCGGCGATTCAGGCGTTTTTGCGATTGATCTTTCGATCAACATCTCGCAATGGCTATGCATGGCTCAAGTGTGTGCCCAGCCAAGGCTCCAAACTCTGGACGCACCGTATGCCAACGGCGACAAAAGCCTGCCCGCTCCGATGGAACGGACGATGCACCTACGTACCCAAACTCCAATCCAATTCCTCTGGATTGCAACGCTCGCGATAGTCGTGAGTGCGGGATGCCGTACGCCCAAATTGCTGAGCATCGCCGGGCTGGCGACGCCAAGTAAAGCCACCCCTACGGCAACGCATGCACCCAACAAAGCTCTTCTCAAGCAGCTTTCGGAGGTTCAGGTTGACGAAACCCTTCAACAGGCAGTCGCCAACTTTCAGGCAGCCGAAACAGCCCGCTTGGCCGCGGATCCTCAGTGTGTCTCACAATATGCGAATGCAGCTCTTGCCTGTTGGCCCCATCTCCGGCCAATGAACGAGAGCACCTCTCCCGAAGCGCGAAACCGCGTTGCATGGGAGGTCTACCATGAAAGCGTCGAACGACTGCTGGACGTTGCTTGGGAGCATGGGCAGTTTGATCCTCAGCGTGGCATCTCGTTCACGCAACTTGATGGCAAACCAGCGTTCATTCGGGTCTCGCGTCACGGCTTCCCATGGCAGAGTGAAGATTTCAACGAGGTTCGTGTCCTTCACCAAAAGGTTGATTCGAAACTCGCTCGATATTGGTCGGACCCCGGCCTGGGCGTGCCGATGGTGATCGTTCGTCGTCGCGAACAGAAACAGGATTTCCTGGGCAAGGCGATACCCTATTCCGCAACCGGAATCCTGCGTCCAAGCAGTAGCACCACCACGGCACAGAGCGTCTCGTACCTGGCCGACGTCGCAGAGACGGGCGGCGACGGTGCAATTCCGAACAACGCGGGGCTGAACAACACGAGACTGAAAAGTGTTGCCTTCACTGGCTCCGCCACCAAATCCATCACGGACGACTCGGCGTTCCGAACTGCCAGTCATCATCCGCCGGATGGACCTAACGAGGGCGGCGTCACCGCATCGCTTAGCGATGTCGATGGCGATACGCCTCCCACCATTGCCGTCCTGGAGCTCCATGACCCTGCTTACATCACTGACGTTTCTATTGGCAACCAAGACTGGCAGATAAATCGCGACACCTCCGCTCCGCTAGGAATGGCGCTCAACGAGTTCCATCATCACAAGTACAAGAGTTTTCTGATGCCTGGGAAGGCAAACGAAGATGCAGGCTTGCGAATGTTCGAGCCGTACAAGGAAGGAAAGATCCCCATCGTTCTGGTCCACGGGCTGCTGTCGGACCGAGCCACGTGGGTCGACTTAGCAAATGACCTAAGATCCTCGCCCTGGTTCAATCGCCATTACCAGGTTTGGTTCTTTCAATACGAAACCGGCCAACCCTACATCACGTCTGCGTTGGAAATGCGAAACGCTCTTCGAGAAGCAGTCGCGCATTTCGATCCCAAGGGAACCGACCCCGCAATGCAGCAGATGGTGCTGGTGGGCCACAGCATGGGTGGATTGGTTTCGAAGCTGCAGATCTCGACCAGTGGCAGTGACCTTTGGGATAGCATCGCGATCGTCCCAGCCGACGAGATTCGCACCACCGAAGAGAAACACCAGCAGATCCGACAATTGTTCTTCTTCGAGCCCCTGCCTTTCGTAAAACGTGCCGTCTTTATCGGATCGCCTCATCAGGGATCGAATCTGGCAACCAGCTGGATCGGTCGCCTCGGTTCTGCACTTGTGCACCCTTCACGCGAACGCGCCGAATCCAACCGCACGATCCTCGCCGACAACCCGGGTGTCTTTGTGAAAGACGTCACCCGACACACACCAACCAGCGTTGACCTGCTTCGGCCCGACAACCCGCTCCTGATGGCAACCTACACGTTGCCGGTCAATCCGACAGTCCAACTGCACACGATCATCGGTACTGGACGATCACTTCGTGACGGCACGCCAGCCGACGGCGTCGTTCCCGTCGAAAGCGCAAGGCATCCCGGGACGATGAGCGAAAAGCTGATCGACACGACACACACGCATCTGCCGGACCACCCTGAGACCACCAACGAACTCGTTCGCATTCTCGGCGACCACGTTCAAGAGTTCGAACAACCATCCGTCGTGACCGCCAAACCACGCTAGTCGTGCTAATCACGCCGTCGATTCGAACCCAAAAACCCTCGCGTTCTCGAATCTTCAACGCGCACAAACATTAGTCGCGTGCACGAACGGCGAATTCCCGAACTGCCCAGCTAGACTCAGGGGGCGTACCAGATGGGTGAGGTGTAAGCACGTTCCTGAGTCGTCATCGTCGCCCCTTTTGGCATGTCGACGCCAAATCGCTTCGACTCATAGGCCGTCCATCGTGGCGTTGGAATCTCGATGACACGGGCATAGTAGAACGCTCGCTGAGCCGGGTCAAAATCTGGATCCGTCCAAACAACGCTCAACTCGGGATCACCGATCGTATTCGTCCATACCGCATTTTTGACGTCAACGGTATTTCCGACAGGCGTCTTGCAACGCCCTTGCTGGTCGATCGTTCGATCATCCGATACGGCAACATCATAGATCCGCTCTTGAGCTTTTCCGTCATCACCGACCCAGCCCTTGATGACTTGAATTCTGTCCAAATTTCCGCTCATCGGATCTTTCATTGCTGCGATCAGGAACGACGGCGATTGATCCCCGTTTCGCTTGCGAAGATCACCTCCCATCGGGACTCCCTTGCGATAGCCGACATCGGCAGGCAAGCGAGACAACGCGTCCTGTTCTTCGAATTCCCAACCCCCGAAAAACCTCACCAGCATTCGGGATCCCGTTGTCGCGTAGGTCTCGCGTCGCTTCATCGCATCCCATAACGCTTCGCGCGTGTTCTCGATGGCCCACACGGCCGCCCGACCCGAGGCCGCCATTTGCCATCCATAGATTTTTCCATGTTCGCCACCCAGCGTGACATGGCTCGCCCGTTTCGCAGACGGCTCGACGCCCGAGTGTTTTCCGAAAAAGTTCTCCTCCTCGACGGCCGACAGCGACGTGTGCGAATCGGTGCTGCCGACTTGCCCAACCTTGAATGGGTTGACGCCAAACTGCTCCTCGAACTCGAGTCCTCGCTTCAAACCGGATCGGGTGTACTCACCGGCCAACATCGACTTCGTCTTCGCTTGACTCATATCGAGATTGCCGAGGTCCCAAGTTTCGTAATCAGCGAACTCATCATTCGGTGACAGGAAGGGGTGTGCTTCACCATCTCCTTTGATCTGCGTTGACTCATACAGGGGCTCCCAACGCTGCCGAGTTTCGGCGTACTCACGCGTCAACTTCCCACCCGACAAAGTCTCGACGTCAAACATCAGACCGTTACTTAGGTTTCCGTTGTGAGGAATCGCCAAGACCCGTCCACCTGTCTTTTTTTCATAGGCTGCAAGCGCATCCCAAAGGTCCTCGGGGTCCGCACTGTCCGCCAAGGTATAAGGCAATACGCTGCCTGCCTTGTCACTGTTGTCCCGATAGATAACGACTCGATGAAGATTGTTTCCTTTAACCAGCGATGTCCATTCGTAACCGATCAGGGCCGTGAATTTACCGGGTTCGTTGTAAAGCTCGGCCATCTTCACGCACTCATCCCAAACCGGTCGCGAAAGCTCCGGCGAATTCGTCGGGAACGGCGTCTTGCCTTGAGAGAACGTTGTGATCAGATCAAGTGCGGCGTCCACCGCAGCCTGACCACCCGCACGGATTCCCTCATGCCAACTCCGTGTTTGGTCATCGACCACGACTCTAGAGTCGCCCTTCTTCAAAAGTTCGAAGACACCCATCCCGTCGGAGTGATCCGCAATCACAACGAAATCGAGAGGGCGGCCCAGCTTTGCCTGTAACCCCGTCGCCGACGTCACTTGCTCTCCGCGACAAAACCGATAGGCATCCTCGAGCCCCAGACGATTACCAAACGTTCCCGCATCCATCGACAACGCAGTGTGCAAGTGCGTGTCACCAAAGAAGACTTGCGTCGGAAAAGCGCGGTCGGCGTAGGGCGAAAACTCTTTCGCTGGCGGGCGAATCGCATCCTTTTCCAAGTAGGCATCCGACTGGGCCAAACAACACGAGGTGGCGAGCGCCAGGCAACACAAAAATCCGTGACGTTTCATTCGTCTACTCACTTCGTCAAAGTTGGCAAAAGCGTACGGTGCAAGACAGCCCAAGCCTGAACCACCAAAAATCCGAGGGGTCGCATTGGGCCCTCGACATTTAAATTGGCGGGAACAGGCGTTTCAAGCCACCGACTTCCCAAAACGCATTCCTGACTTTCGCCTTGGAACGCCATCAAGCGTGTCGCTTCCTACTTCGGTGAATACCAGATTGGCGAAGTGTAGGCC
>JBPCVD010000596.1:0-11684 GCA_051010815.1 Rubripirellula sp. | reverse complement strand
GTGTTTCCTCACCCGCTGACCAACCTCGAAGATCGAAAATTCGGTCGTCCGTAATCGCTTCCACCGACGAAAAGTCCACGGGGTCAAGCTTCTCGACATCTTCATACGCCACATCTGGCAACTGATGAATCGGTCCCGATTCCAACAGTTGCAAAATCTTCCGATACAACGGACTCGTCTCGGCAACCGCCGCCAATACGTAACTCTGCTGCAGAGCCGTCTGCTTTGACCGGTAGAGCATGTAGGGCAGGGTAAAGACGACCGTGATCAGCAGCGGAGCCCAAATGTAGGTCGGCCAGTCACGAACACTTAGAAGTGTCGAGAAGATCCTTCGTGAAGCCGATCTCTGAAGCCGCCGGGCTGAATCGAGCGCCGTTACATCGTCACTGAGCGAAACTCCACTGCGAGAACTGCTCTTCGATGCATCACGAATCCCCAACGGATTCCACGGGGGCCCTTCGACAACTTTCGCGTACGATAACTCGGGCGTGCTGGAACACTGATGTCTCGCCACACAATATCCGTGCTGGACGAGAGCCGAGACTTCCAAATCAGTGAATCGGTCCATGTCCGTTCGTATCAAAGCGGCATGACGCTGGACTTCACGATGAGGCGCAAGTGGATCCTGGGAGGGCTCAACAATCTGCGTGATCGGAAAGAACAGCACGCCCGAGGTGTCATAGAAGGACTCAAGTTCCAGCTGATTGACCCGATCCATCAAGATGTCCGATGATCTCATCGCCGTGGCCATCAGGCCACCGGCGCGGCCATCGGATCTCACCTTAAACGACGCGCCAGCATTACTGACAAAGATCCCATCGATGCCGTCGGAACTTGATCTCAAGCATGGCTTGCCCGCTTCCTTTTCCAACAGGGCGGCCACCAACTGCTGATTCAACCAGATGATATCGCTCAGTTCTGCCGCGTTCTTCGAGGAACGCATCTCATCCAACAGAGACTGGGCGCGGTCGTTGCCTAGTTCCACGTCCTCAAAAGCAGGGTCGAGATAGAGAGTCTCGCTCTGAATCACTTCTCCCAAATTGTTGATCGCAAGCCGAGCCTGATCTCGAACGTTCTCGCCCTTCCGGACCTCTTGGCCCGATGAAATCAAACGTCGCCAAAGATTGCCAAGCGCCGTGTCATTTGAACAGTCTGCTCCTCGCGCCAAAGTTTCGAGAGTCGAATCGCGGTTGAGGACGTCGTTGGTACTAAACTCTGCGGCGTCCCGAATCGATGACAGTCTGAGATGGCGAAACATCCGCAATCCAAGGTTGTCGTAGATGCCGCCATCGGTAAACGCGTGTCTTGCGAACTCGCCTTCCTTGGCGCCCACTTCATTGCCTCGCAACTCAAGGGGAGGAAAGAATCCCGGGAATGCGGAAGATGCTGCGACCGCCATCGGAACGGTCGCGAGTCCCACCTGCACCTTATCAAACTGATCGTGTCCACCCGCTGTTCGCCGCTGCAAAAGGAGTCCGTCACGATAGAACGCACAGAGCGATCCTTCACTCAAATCCGTTGCAAGAATGTACAGCCGCGGACTTTCTGGAAGACTGAAGAGGCCGCGGTCGCCATACAGGTACTTCTCGTAGTGCTGCTCCAGAAGTCCCGCCCGCGTGTACTGCCGCCACGTATTCAGACGCAGGGTACGGCGGCCCCAGTTCACGGCAGAAGCCAGCGGAAACCGTCGCACGATTCGGTTCCGGACATCCATCTGCAGGAAATGGATCAGCTCATCTGAAACGCGTTGAAACTCTTCGTCTGTGCCACAATACCGATCCCAGTTGAGCACCAGATGCGCGCCGAAGACGCTGCCGCCCGAGACGGAAGTGATTTGACTGATGTCCTTCAGCATCCCGGCATCGCGTAAATACCGTACGACGCCAAGATGATACAGAGCCGCCCGAAATCCGCCGCCGGAAAGTGCGAGTCCGTATCGATGCATGGGATGTGTCTCGTTGGCGGCGAAGTCAGTTGGGAGTCTGAGTGCCGAGTGATTCACGGCTGGTCCTCGTTTCAAGCCTATTTCCAATTGGAGGGAACGCCAAGGAAAACAACTCCTGGCATTGTGAAATCCGTTAAGCGAGGCTCGTTCCGGCCACACATTAGCCAAACAGGGTCCGCGTATGCGGACGTCCTGCGAGGGCATGCCGAACGACTGCTACAATTGGAACAGGTCCACCTCAGATTTCCTTCGTCATTCATGTTAACTTTCCTGAGATTCGAAAGTTAATTGCGAACGACCAATGTGTATCTTTCGGATGCTCCCAACTCCCCCAAGGCACTCGCGCTGTTCACTCGCATCGTCAACGTCTTGCTAATGTTCGCGACCTCGCTTGGGGTCGTCTCGCTGATTCGCGACCAGCATCTGGAGTCTCGACTCCGAGAGGAACGCGATCGACTGTCGAAGAAATTCGGCGTCATGGAGGTCAAGGACCCGTCCTTGTTCTATTTACGCGAAGTCGCGCAGGATGAACGCGCCCATTACGTGTGGCGTGCTCATATCCCTGATCAAAAACAACTGTTCCTGAAGTGTCAAAACATTTCCGGCCGGTACTCGAGTTCGATCGGAAGTAGTTTAGAGCAAGAAACGATTCGTTTTCGCTTCGGCATGCGCGATGGTATCGCCCAGTTCTACATCGCAAGCAACTCGGGTTCATCGTATGGATCGCTCGGCATCTCGAACGAGCTTGGGCAATTTCTATGGGACCATTGGGAAGAACTCGACGTTCAAATTGACGCAGCGGAAACCCCCATCGAGAGCGACATGAGAAACGTCGTGACTTTGTTACGGGTGCGCGTCCCCGAAGAGACCCGCGAACTCGTGATGGAGCAGATTCCCGATGCGAGACGCAAACGTCTGGACAAACGCTTGTCCGCGCCTCTCGTGCTACTTCAGTGCGGCACACCAGAAGCGATGCAGGACGCGGAATGAAATTCGCCGCGAACAAACTGCAATTCAGCTTGCTGACACTCCTATTGCTGGCGACAACGTGCGCCGTGTGGATTGGCGATTGGCGATTGCGACATAGAATTCAGCTGTACCAGACACAGTTGCCCGCGTTGCGGAATCTCGCCAGAGAGCTGACCGTCGGAAACCCAAGCGAAATTGCGGTGGTCTCGCCGCATGCGGACTGGCCAGATGACTATCGTTGGAAACTGCACGCGCCGCCAAGTCCACCGCTAAAACTGAACCTGCAACTCCGAGACATTGACAATCTAGAGTTCGGAAAAGTGTCACAATCGATCGACGTTCGACCGGGCGATCACGATGTAATATTGCACTACCATAAGAAAGATGGATCATGGCACATCGATGTCGAAATCGACCGAGAGACTGTCATGACCGCGACGATGCCGGAACATTGGAACCTGGGACGTGGAAGTTCAGGCGGCAACGTCATTTCGCAACTCGAATCGAATGCAAGTCTACCGCTTGAACTCTTTCGTCGACGGTTCATGATTCCCACTGGTCGGTCGAGCAGCATTGTCCCAGATGGCGGTTGTGACGGCGTGCTGCTTTGGCTGTCATCCGAACCGTAGCTCAATCGCACGATCGAGTTTCAAACGGGAACTGCGGGTCGAGCGAACTTTTTGACAGCTCGCAAAGAAAGGCCGCCAAACGATCAACAATCACTTCCATGACTTGGTGTCCTTTTTCCGAGGATGCTTCATGCGGGTTGCCCGATCCGCAGTTGGTAGTCAGCAAGTCCCAACGTCGCGTGATTTGCACCCATCCTTCATTGATCGCCTCAAACCGGGATTTCCTTGTGGCTCCCTCGTCCGCCTGAATCGTCCCATCATCATTCATGCGGACGAGGTGCGGAAAGAAAGCCAACGCAAATGAGGTCTCCATCTCACCCGCATGATCCTCGGGATGTGCGAAAATCGTGTCGTAAACATCGTTGACCATCTTGAACCAATCGCACAGGAACAATTGAACATCCCGTCCGGCAAGCGTTCGCAGCAAAGGCTTGAAGTCATTGCCACCATGACTGTTGAGCAACAGAACCTTCTCGATTCCCGAATTCTTGAGTGAATCAACGATATCCGTCAACAGTAAGTCGAGCGTTGCGGGGTTGACGTTGATCGCAAGGGGCAACTTGCGCATGTTCGTTTGCACGCCGTACGGTATGGTTGGCAAGAGTGTCACCTTCGCACCACGCCGATGCGCTTCCTCACTCACGCGTTCGCCAATGATGGTGGCTTCGAATACATCCGTCCCGTAGGGAAGATGAAGGTTGTGCGGTTCCGTCGCACCCAGAGGGATCACGGCCACCTTCGTCTCGGTCGCTTTCACGCTACCGTAGTGACTTTCGGCCAACACCCAAGATCGCGGATTCTTTGAATTCATATGCATTCGATAGGCGGACGTGTTCGACAATTGCCGCGGTGCTGTGTCACTCCGGAAGATTGACGTCGCTGCAGGAGATCGACAACGACAACCTCATTCGTCCAATGATAGTTGCTGAAGTTGCCCCTCACGTCCACCGACGACCACACCTGAACCGGAAGGATCGACTTCAATCACGTAGGCCCAATCCTTCAGTACGGGAATGACGCGTTTAACCTCGGCGGTTTCCGGATCGATGCATCGTACGGCCCCATCACTGCACGCGACTAAAAGCAACGTTCCGTCGCCAAGCCAAGTTAAGGCCAACGGAATCTGATCAAGTCTGCAAAAGCGAACCATCCTGCCAATGGTGGGTTGCCAAAACCGGACCGTTCGATCATCGCTAGCGGTCGCGACCATCGGCAATCCTTCTCGCTGCGGTCGTCGCCGACTGGCGTGAATGGGGCGTGTGTGGTTATTCAAGGTTCGCAGGAGTTGTCCAGATTCGACATCCCATAGTCGAACATTTTGATCGATCGAACCGCTCAGAAGTTGCTTTCCATCCGCTAAAAACTCAACCGTGGTCACCCCTTTGGAATGCCCGGCAAGCCGTCTCAGGGGTTTGGATTCCAAGAGGGACCAAATCGCAATCTCGTGATCGAGGCTTCCCGTTACGAAGACCTCATCGTCTCGCCATTCGATCGTCTGTATCGTGTCATCATGCCCGCGAAGTGTCATTTCGAGATCAAGCTCGGGCCAAGAATAGATTTCAACCGTACCTTGCTCACTCGGAACGCCACCAGCAACTGCCAACCGTTTTCCACCGGGAGCGAATGCGACTGCGTGAATGCCCGCCTGATCACTAGGCAACTGTTTGACTTTCCGCAGACTCGGCCATTCGCAAACTGTGATTCCAGCCTGAGATCCGATCACGACATCCTGGCCATCGGGAGAAAACGTCAACGCGGTAATGGGAGGTTCTGCGGCAAAGACTGGAATCGCCCAAGTCCAAACAAGAAGGCAGAGCATCGTCTTGCAGATCCAAACCCAAGATGAACCGTTGGCCAAACGCGATCGTCGAGGCCGCACAGATGGATTGGACAGGCAAGAAACGCGTTTGGCCTCGATGTGAAGCATGACTGGCCTGAATAGAGATACGGGATTTGCGAAGCGAGTCGAGCGAGTGGAGCGATCGATCATAAGCGAAAGTCAGCTCGGTTGCCGAAGCGACGCTTGGTGTACACGGCGCGGATGAAGCGTGAACATCTCCCCATCGCAGTTTGAGCGTGACCCCAACGCAGGCAGGAAACGGTCCGGGGAGCGATTTCAGCGTCTGGAATTCGAATTCCAGTATCGCGTTCTACCGCCTGTTCGGTCGTTGAACTCGAGCGAGGAATTCTCAGCCAATCAAATCTCGAACGACTCGCGCCTCGTAGGGTGCAATGCGCACGGGCCGGCCATCGCGCGTGTGCAGCTCCCGCTTGGGATCGATGCCCAACAGCGTATAAATCGTTGCCGCCAAATCGGATGGAGTCACTGGATCATCTGCCGGTCCTTCGCCGACAGAATCACTGCGGCCGATGACTCGACCTCCGGCAACACCTCCCCCCGCCATCAAGACGCTAAAGACACGTGGCCAGTGATCTCGACCACCACGCGTATTGAGTTTGGGCGTGCGACCGAATTCCCCCATGACGACGATGAGTGTCTGATCGAGCAACGAACGTTCTTCGAGATCTTTTACCAAGGAAGAAACCGCGAGATCGAGTGACGGCACAAGCCCGACGTCAACCTTCGCGCCCGTGTATCCCTCCTTCAGACGCGTATACAGATTTTCGTGTGTGTCCCAACCACGATTGTTCACGGTGACAAACGGGACACCTCGCTCCACCAATCGACGGGCTAACAAGCAGCTTTGTCCAATCGACTTGCTGCCATAACGCTTGCGAACCTCCGATGGTTCGTCCGATAGACGAAATGCAAGTTTCGCGTCTTCGGAAGCGATTAGGTCGTAGGCTCGCTGCAGATCAGGGTCGGTCGCGTCCGCGGCGTTCGTCGCGGCGGTTCGTCCGAACTGATCCAATGCGGCAACGAACTGACGTCGTCGATCGAGTCGGTCCAGATCCAGCCCTTGGTAGAAGTCGAGGTCACGTACGGAAAAATCTGCCTTTGTGGGATCGCCGCCGAGCGAAAACGGACGCGTTGTTGGTGGCAAATAACCGCCACCGGACATACGAGCCCCTCCCACTCGGAAACTGGGAACCGCAATGTTGGGCGGAAGCACCGAGGGCTGATCTCGAAGATGCGAGAGAACTGCACCGTAGGTCGGATACTCTAACACCGACGTCGGCTTATAACCCGTCATCAAATAGTGAGTCCCGAAATTGTGCTCACCTAATGGAGAGGTCATCGATCGAATGATGGATACTCGATCCATCATGGCAGCAGTTTTCGGCAAGCACTCATTCAATCTCACGCCCGGGATCGAAGTCGCGATTGTACCGAGAGGTCCTCGGACCTCCGAAGGCGCGTCAGGCTTGGGATCAAACGTTTCCAAATGGCTCGGCCCGCCGTCAAGCCAAATCAGGATGCATGATTTTGCGGTCGACTTGCCAGTTGGCTCGGCGGCATGAATACGCTGATAACGCATCCAATCGCCCAGCCCAAACCCCAGTGCGGTTAGGCCACCAACCCGAATCAAATCACGACGGGTGTAACCGTCGCAGCGTGATAGATCATTCAATTGTGGATCTCCCAGGGTGAAGCGATTTAGCGAGACGCTCGTTCACACATCCATGCGGTCGCGTCAGTGATTGGTCACAAATTCTTTGCAAGTCAGCAGACTCCAAACGAAATCTTCAAGCCGTTCACGTCGATCCGTTGCCGCCTGGTCACCATCCAACTCCAAACGCCAAAAATCTCGTTCTCGGGCACTAGGCTTTCGAGACAAAGCTGCAAGGTAAAAGGCATCCACGACTTCTTCGGACGTCAAGCCTGACTTTAGCAAGCTGGACAAGCGACCCGAATCAGCGGCGATTCTTCGATTCAATAGGGGACCGTTAAACAGATGCAGTTTTCGAGGTAACCCACCCGCTTCGCTTCCCACACCCGACGTTTCGCAAGATTCTTGACGCGAACAACGCCCCAAAACGTCCAATGACTGTGATTCGGTCGTCGGATCAAAGAGCGAAACCGCCCTCGTCCCGAGAGGCATCTCGCCGTACTGCTCAGGAACTTGCAGCACGTCCGATATCGCATCTGCCAATACTTCGGGCTCCAACGGACGGAGAAGCGAATGAGAATAGAAACGATCGTCAGCCTCGTTCTCATCGGTCGTCGCGCTACTTCGGGCGTACGCATCGCTGAATACAATTTGCCGTAATGTCTGCTTCACTTTGAAACCGTTGGCAACGAATTCATCCGCCAATTCATTTAGCAGTGCTGGATGTGTGGCCGGATTGGTGGCTCTCAGATCATCCGCCGGTTCTACCAACCCGCGCCCCATCAACGACTTCCACAAACGGTTGACGATTGCTTTGGCAAAGTACGGATTCTCCCGATCCGTCAGCCAATCAGCGAACGTTTTCAGAGCGTCATCTTCGTCCGTCAAGAATCGCTGGCCTGGCAAACGCGGCACAGCATTCTCACCCGTGCGCGGATGAATCACCTGACCATTTTCGTTGAGAGAAACCGTTTTTCCCGACTGCACCTTTGCGAAAATTGCTGCCAATCCGTGGTAGTCATCCTGCGTCCACTGATCGAGTGGATGGTTGTGACAGTTTGCGCACCGAAGTCGGTTCGCCATGAACAGCTCACTGGCAAACTCCGCCTGCTCGCGAGGTCCGCCCACGGTCCGGTAAAAGTTCGCCGGCCCAATTTTGTGCGAATCTCCAATCGCAGTCAGCACCGTTCTTGCCAGTCGGTCGTAGCCCACGTCCTGGGCTACCTGTTCCTTCAACCACGTGTGATAGACGAGTGCGCCGCGGTCATCTTGGGGTTGCGTGTGGATACGCAGCAGCTTGGCAAACTGAAACGTCCAGTACTCCACAAAGTCCTCCGAATCCAACAGTCGGTCAACCAAGTGCTGCCGCCGTTCCGCCCGCTGATCTGCGTCGAAGGACTCGATCTCATCCAAACTCGGTAGCCTTCCGGTCAAATCAAGCGTGACGCGACGCAAGTAGGTCGCGTCATCGGATCGGCCAGAAGTTGGGATGCGCAACGTCGACAAGACCTGATCAATACCACGATCGATCGAGTTCGTAGCATGCACGTTGCCTGAATCGACAATGGGTTCATCTGACAGCGGACGAATGACTTCGATCGGCACGACCTCGCTCAAGTAACGGGCGATGACCACGTGTCGACCGCGTCTGAGTACCTTTGTCTCTGCGGTATCGACATCGATTGTCAACGCGGACGTGTCTTCGGGCGTGAAGACGGTCCAGGGAGTCACGTCACGAGAAGTCCCATCCGAGAAATGGGCAATCGCCGCAAGACGCAAGACTTGGTCATCGGCGTCCACCACAACGGAAGCTGGCGTGACCTCAAGACGTCGCAACGTAGGTCCAGGCTCTTGGCTCGCGCGGCGGTCGGCACCCCCACGAATCCAGGCGACGAGTCGCCGCGCCGATTCCGACGCCGGGTCGATTCGATAGCCGCCCCCATGCTCCATGGCCTCCGAAGGCTTGAGAAGAACCAAGCTTTCGTCTGGGTTCACAAGATTGACGCGCCGACCTTCGAGCTCGAGTACGATCGACCGGTAGTCCGCATCCGGGTTCCCCCCGTAAAGCGACAAATTGAATCCGCCTCGACCCACAGCCGCCCCATGACAGGCGCCAGTGTTGCAGCCTGCTTTTGTCAGAATCGGCATGATGTCATTATCGAAGTCGACGCTCGGGTCAACTTCTACCGGAAGCACGGCAGCCACAAGAATCCACCAACCCAACACGTGACTACTCCTCGGTCGTCGGAGTGGAATCTTGATTCAACGTCGCTTGCCACTTTCTCAGAACCGATTGCGCGGCTTCTGTACCGTAGTTCGCAATTTTCCCCGAGTTGACAACCGTGTTGACAATTCGCGTCAGCTCCTTCCGAGCCGATGCATTCTCTTCCACGTAGGCCTCGACTTTCTTTGCGGCTTCTTGGACTTCCTCCGCCGAAGCTTGCTTGTTGATCACGGAGCGAAGCAACGACGTCAACTCCGGATCTTGTGCGGCACGCGTCGCACGATCCGCCATCGGTTGTCCGCGTCGGTTTTGATTCATTCGATTGCGTCCCGCATACCGCGCCTCGAGGTCAGCAACGTTTGGAACGTCACCTCCGCCAGTCACATCTGCGATCGCTTGAAGTATCTCAGGACCATCCGCTTGAAGCTGTGGCTGGACTAACGCAAAGTTGCTAGTGACCTTGCCATCCTGTCCGACCAGAATCGTCAGAGTCACGTTTCGATTCAAACCGTAAGCACCCGGACCTTCATCGCCGTCCATCGAAATCCCGTAGTTCACACCGTCAGCAAAATGCTGACGGACGTTCGTTGCCCATTTCCGTGTCGAAGTTGGATCGTCGGTTAAGAAGATGACTGACGACTTCATTCCCTGATCAGCCCGCTTCGCCGCAAAGCTTGCGATCGCTCGCGTCAAACCAAACCCAGGCCGAGTCAATTCATGGAAAAAAACAAGCAACACTGGACCGTCGCCTGCGGTCGGGTCGAACCCCTTAACCCCAGAGCTTTTTGCCGCTGAGTTCTCCCTCCCTGCGTTCTCCGTCGCTGATTCCGTCGCGGCGTCGTCGCCACGGTTCTGATTCAAGAGCTGGATCTCAAAGGCGGGAAGCTTCTCGCCAACCTGAGGTCCGGAGAAGACGGCATCCTCTGCTTGTGCAGGCATCAACGCAAATCCCATCGACAGGATCAAGCTGATCGAGAGCGTGGTCACCTTCATCAATTGCCTTTCCAGCATGTGCTTCTCCGGTTTTTCGAGCCAAAGGATCAGTATGACAGCCAGCCACGTCGCCCGCATGCTGAATTCGGGCCCGTACGAAGTGGGTTGGCGAACGGGAACCTTTCGGTCGCTGACAGGCCGCAAACAACCCACGATCGTCGTTCACGGACCGAAAACCCGAATCGGAAGGCAATTGGAGTTCGCCGCCGAAACCCAAAAGCGCCATCACGGTTACAAAAAGATACCGGATTACGGTGTTTCAGCGAAGAAATCGCTGCGATAGTGGTTCCTCAGGGAGTGCGGGATCGTGATCGGAGCGCGCGAGTTCGATGAGCTGAGATGTCGCCGATCTGTGGTGACCCTCATTCCCAGCTCTTTATCGCCAGCCCGATGCCGACAAAGATAGAAATGATTGGAAAGAGATCATCTGAAAGGTCACTGTCAAAAGCCCCGATCAATCTTCCATCAATCAACCACCCACAAGCCACCGACCTGTTACGCACTTAGTCAAAGAGCAGCACTGCTGGCGATCCTCTCCACCAGCGATTCCGGCGCACTCAGCGCCGGGCATGCCCCTTGCGTAAACCGTCGAATGCCTCACCGCGGACCAAGTTAGAGACCGTCAATCATCATGTGGATCAAAATCGCGCTACTTTTCTCAGGAGCGGTCGCCATCCTTGCAGGTGCGTTACCGTTCGTCTCGTCGAAACTTAGCACACCTTCCGACGAATCGATGTTGACGCACACGGTGCGACGTGGCGATGTGCGTGTCACCGTCACCGAGAACGGCATGTTGGAAAGCTCCAACAATGAGGAAATCAAATGCATGGTGAAGGGGGGCAGCACAGTGCTTTGGGTGATCGAAACCGGCACCTTCGTGAACGCAGGTGACGAACTCGTTCGGCTCGACACATCCTTGATCGAGGACAACATCACTCAACAGCAGATCACGTACGAACGGGCCGTCGCGAATCAAATCATTGCGCAAAGCGAAGTCGATGTGGCGAAGACGAACATTGAGGAGTATTTGCACGGAACCTATCTGGAAGAGCGCAGTTCGATTGAGAAACAGATTTTCGATTCGGAAGAGCAAGTCAAGAAGTCACAACTTGCCTACGAATCGGCGATGAGGCTAGCGTCCAAAGGCATGTTTCGGTCCCTGCAGATGGAAGGTGAGAAGTTCGCGGTAGATTCGGCTCGCAAGGAGCTTGAGCTAACGAAGCAGCGACTCGAAACGCTGGACCGCTACAAGAAGAAAAAGACGCTTCAGCAATTGCAAAGCGCACTCGACGCCGCCGAGGCAAGACTTGCGGCAGAGCAGGCCTCCCTCAGACTTGAGAAAGATCGGCTCGACCGCGATAAGGAGCAACTTGCGAACTGCGTCATCAAGGCTCCGGCTGCAGGCATGGTGA
>JBPCVD010000595.1:0-12270 GCA_051010815.1 Rubripirellula sp. | reverse complement strand
GGGGACGCATCGTTTCGGCCGCCGGGTACGCGAAGGCCAAAATCGATCCCGATCAAACTTGTCTCGACATCTGTGGCACACCGATTTACCGCAACGGTACGCCACTCGAGTACGACGAGGCGGCCCTAAGCCAAACGATGAAGCAGGCCTCCGAAGTTGAAATCATGCTCCGCGTCGGAACAGGCCCAGGAGAGGTCCGATATTGGTCCAGCGATCTGACGACCGAATACGTGCGGTTCAACTCGGAATACACGACCTAGGCTTGGACGCAGATTCTGAATCGCCCGCCGGGAATCACACGAAGAATACGATCGGTGACAGCAATGCGATCGCAACGCCGACCCAAGCCACCGGATTACGACCGTACACGGCTAACTGATAGAAGGCGCACATCAGCGCACATGCGAACCCGGCCAGGTACACGGCCGCAAATGCAAACATCAGCGTTTCGTAGTCGGTGCTCAGTCTCACCGCCAGGGCAACGATGACTACCATTCCCGAAATGGACAACATCAGGATTGCCGAAGGACGCTCGGTCCGCGTTTGAGCAGATGACCTTACCTCCGCACGCTTTCGAGTGATTCGTCTCAGGTAGCTATCCAGCAAGAACACGGAGGCAACCAACGACAACGAGATGGTCGAGATAATGGCCACGCATTGGGCCAGATTCGGTTCCGTATTGGTGAGGTACAAGAACGCACACGCCGACGCGATGACACTCAACCCCAAGGCGGCGATTCGCCCTGGTTTCGAACCGCGACTCATACCTTGAACCAAGGCCACAAAGAACGACAACGGCGTAACAAAGATTGGCAAGATCACGACAATCAGTCCGTCGAAGTCGCCCGTCAACTGAGCCAACTCGCGAAGGGGTGTCATCATCACGAGCGTGATCAGAATCTCACTCAGCACGAAAGTGATCACAACGCCGACGATCAAACCGATCCACGCATAATAAACACGAGGCAATGTATCTGAAGTCGTGGGATCCGAAATCGATAGCTCAGGATCGATCTCGGTGCCGGGTCGGTAGGGATTGAGATTCGACATCACGGCGCTGAAGCGGACTGTTCCTAGATTCCTCTCTAGAGCCTAACCGACGAATCGCCGCGCGTGATTCCCATCGTCTCCTTACATATCGTTTTCCAAGTCGGCACCATAGCGAAGGAAGACGACGGGCAGATATTCCCTCACCAACTCCACCAAGTTTGGATCGCGAATCGCGATCGCCGGGCCAGACTTCAGGCGTCCCTCGCGGTACGCGATGACGATCGCGGCTAAGACATGCTCAACATCGACCGGCTGTGGAACGGTGTCTTCCAACTCTATGGCCAGTTCAATCAAAAACTTGCCGGCCGTGGAATCGACGGAGACTTGCCCGCTGGGTTCAACGACGATACCAGGCAGAATCGATGCGCCAGCAGAATGATTCATGAGACGCCGAAAGATTCGCGTGCAAGAATCCGAGAACCGAAAATGTTAACGCAGGATGTGTGACCGCTGTACCAATGCCTGTCCCCAGCAAATCGACACACGGCACATCACATTCAGCCGTGACCGATTGAAAACGCAGTACCGAGACTCACTCGACGTTTTCAAAGTCATCAAAATCTTCGAGGCCATCCTCGACCGGCTTGTCTGCGGTGCCGCTCCCTAAACCGAACTCAGCGCTGATCTCATCTTCGATCTCGATCTCGTAGTCATCCTCGAGCTCTTCCTCGAAGTCATCATCAAAGTTGTCGTCGAAGTCATCTTCATCAATGTCATCGAACTCATCGAGCTCATCATCGTCGTCGAGGTCATCTTGGAAACCGGTATCGGCTTCGCTATCGTCGCCAAAACCATCGTCGGTCTCAGCCTCCTCGGTTTCCTCCGTTTCCTCTCCCTCGGATTCCTCCGCACCTTCTCCCCCCTCTTTCTCATCAGCCACCGGTGCAGTGCCAGCCTCCAGGGAACCGTCCTTCGTATCAGCGAGCGTCGAAACCAACACTGGATCGGCAGGGTTTGCGAGGGAATCAACGGGAGCGACAAGGGCCATGGGCTGGAATCAAAATTGGAGGCAAAAAGGAAGATGGGTGTCGACTTGCAATCGGATCGGGAACCGCGAAACACAAGACGCGCTGTGGAGGATAACGGTGTCAGATCAGGAACAGGCGTGGCCCCAAAATAGTCAGCTAGCAACGACAGGGAAGATGCGTAAACGGGGCGGCTTCGGGAATGTCCTAAGAGTTTCTCGGTGGGATAGGTTTTGTCAACGCGACGCAGAGGGAAATACCGATCGAATCGAAGGCACTCGATCCGGTCACGGTCTCCCATGCATTCTTGCCTCGGCAGGAATCAGCGGTGAGGACAATGCACTAGTCGAGTGAATCGATATTTTGATACCTCGCGACGAGTCGGCAAGCCGACGATCACCAATTTCAGTGAATGTTTCACAACGTTTTTGGCTGGCAATGGTCGATTCTCCGCATTTCGAGCCCGATCTGGACACTGAACCGCCCGTCGCGGGTGCTTTCCCTGGAGCCCACACGTCATGAAGACGCCTCTCTGCTTGAGCGCCACTGTCGCCATCCTGTCCATTTCCGTCCTTGGCTGTGCCCATCAGTACGGACACATCCTGGCCAAACAGGACAAAGATCTCGTCGGAAGCCACGCCGCGGGAGCGGCAACTTGGAATCCACTGGTCGACGAAGCGGTCGCGAAACTGCTGGGAAGATGCCCACCTGCGATCCAACCCGTGGCGTTCCAGACCGCAGACATCGCCGTTGAAGCGGATACGATCGGCTCAGCCCTGGCCACGGGCCCAGCATCGGTCTGCTTCATTGGGATCGAGAACAAGAGTGCCGAAGAGTTGGGCGATTTCAAAGACCAGCTCTACGAACGGATCGACACGCAAATCAACTCCTCGGGAGACTTCCGCGCGATTAGTCGTCGCATGGTCGATGCCGCCCTTTTGGAAACGCGAATCCGCCCCGACTCACTGTTCCTTCCCAACAATCGCCAGATCTTCGCCGACGTCTTGGGGCGTAAAGGGTCTCCTGTGGACTACTTGCTCTACGCCACGGTGACATCGGGAACGACCGACCGAAACAAGAGTAGCCAGCGTGACTACGAGATCACATTGGAAATGGTCAACCTGAACACCGGTGACTTCATGAAGGAGTCCGCCAAAATCCGCAAGGGTTACAGCAAGACGCGCGCTGGCAAATGGTGGAACTACGGCGTGTTTGATCAGGCGGACGGTTGATCCATCTTCCGCCCCCCCGGATCATTCCTGAAGATAGTCATTCCTGAAGATTTTCCACCGCAACGGTGAATCGCAAGCATGCCGTTCCGCGACGGATTGGTGAGCCAGCCTCAGCTGTCACGGGTGCCGTCAAATCGAAGGACGAATGCAAATCCATCGGTTCGTCAACCTTGTCCCTGTCGTGTGTCGATGCCAAAACCTTGTGCCCAGTCGATCGCGCTGAAACATAGTCCAGCCATGTTGCGGGTCAACGTCGCCGCCATCGGCACGCTCTTGCTGGTATGCATCGGGCAATTCGGGTGCGCGCGTTCTCTGCACAACATCGACACGGCCCGCGACGCGTTTAGCAATGGTGACTTGGTCACCGCGCGAGCGACACTGCAAGAGATTGCCGAAGGCCGCAGTGGTAACCGAGATGCGGCTGAACTTGATCTGGCCATGGTGGAACTGGCCACCGGCGACGTGCGTACAGCGGAGTCTCGACTGAGACAATTGAGAGACCAGTTCGACGCGGCCCCCGGTATCTCTCCTCTCCGCGAAGCGGCCTCGATCGTGACCGATGACACGGCCCGCGTCTTTCGGCCGGCAGGTTATGAAGAGGTGATGGTCCGAGCGATGTTGTCAGTATGCTCGCTGGCTGGCGATCAAGTCGACGCGGAAAGCTACAGTTTGCAAGCGACGACCAAACAGGCCGAACTCGCACAGCAAGCATCCGAACGTGGTATCACCGATCTCAACTCGGCCTATCAACCGATTGCGTTGGCGCCCTACTTGCGAGGCATCTTGCGAGAAGCCACGCATCATGATTACGACGACGCCACCAAGGCCTACCAATTGGTCAGCTCGGTGCGTCCCCAATTCGCGCCAGCGCAGGCTGACATTGCCCGGGCCAGCGGCGGGGCTCACAGCGCACCGGGCCACGGTGTTCTGTACGTCATCGCATGTGTTGGAAGAGGCCCAATCTTGCGTGAAACGACAGCTCCCACGACGACGATCGCACTCACGATCGCCTCGTCCGTCCTGAACGCTGAAACCAACGAGGAAACCGACCAGGACGGGAACACGGAAAGAGTCGATGGCCCCGTACTTCCGAACATCGCTTCAGTGAAGGTCCCGGAAGTCATCATTCCGCCAAGCAACGTTGCCGCGGTCGGCGTGCGGGTCAACGGCGAATTGCACGGAGCGACACAGACTTTGACCGATGTCGGCGAATTGGCTGTCAACCAAGTGCAAGCAGAAATGCCTTGGACGATCGCGCGCGCCGTCGTGCGGAGGGCCACGAAGGAAACCACGGTAGCCAGCGTTGGCGATACGCTCGGGCTAGACGGGACAGCGGGGTCACTCTTTCACTTCGCCGCCTCGACGGCATGGAGTGGAGTGGAACATGCCGACACCCGATGCTGGGGCCTGCTGCCGCGAGAGATCCAAGTCATGCGGACAGAATTGCCTGCGGGCCAGCACGAAATCAATCTGCAGCCGATGAACTTCGACGGAGAATTGCTGTCTGCAGGTCACTCGCAATCGGTGAATGTCGTCGATGGACAAAACCAGTACCTGATTGTCATCGCGCCTGACCAAGCCCTGTACGTGGTCACCAGCCCCACGACCACCGCGGCCTCTCCGATCGAATTCTCGATGTCCAGCGACTCGCTATCGCGCTAGCCTCGCGATCACGCCAAATCCTTCCAGGACTCGGATCGTCGCATCGAGCAGCGGCCAGTCCACGGAGTCTCGCTCCGGCCCTTCAGATACCGGGACGAATCCGAGCGGTGGATAATTCGCGGAGTCGGGCGGCCACATTTTGATGCAGAGTCAATGACGGAACTCGAGCGCTACGATGCGGCTCGCGATGGGGAAACGTCTCCATCACGCTCTGTAGATTCTCTTCGCCCGAACCTCCGCCACCGTCCTCCGCACTGAAAAGAGGCGGAAATCCGAAGAGGGCAAAGCAGCTTTCACACGTTCCTTCGCGATTGATTCCCAAGTACTCTGTGCTTCTGAAGCGGAGGCAAACTGAATCGACGTGTCGACGCCTGCTAAGCTACAGACAACAATCGTCTGCCCGTGTAACGGCCTGCCCGCAACTGCCCATGCAAACGTCTGCACGCGCAAATATTGGCCCTCGTGAACATTGGCCCGCGTGAACATTGACCCGCGTGAACGCCCCACGCCAACGAACTGCGAACGCCTCCGAATCTCCCCCCCTATCGCAACTTGCTTCACCGTGGCGACACGTTGGGGCGGTCGCCATAGCCCGCCGACGCAACATCGCTTCGCCCGTTGCACTCACCACAATACGCCATCCCACCCGCCTCGAATGTTCATGCATCGCTCGACTTTCCACTTCCCACCTCAGATTCTCCATGGGCTGCGAAGACGCTCGAGCTTCGTGATCGCTCTATCGCTCACACTTCTGCTCACAAACGCGCTTCCAGCTCAGGACCCGAAACCGTCCTCAAAGGATGGCGAGTCGAAGAAGACTGTGAGGTCTGAATCCGTGACGCACGCGGACGCGAGTCAACTGAAATTTTCGCGTTGGAGTGGTGACCTGAATGTCCCCGATCCAGTCGCAATTTCTCTTGACGGAAAGGGAACGGCTTACGTCACTCAAACGCAACGACGCAAATCACAAGACCTCGACATCCGAAACAATCGCGATTGGGTCGCTGATGATGTCGGGCTGCAAACCGTCGACCAGAAGCGTCAGTTCTACCGCTCGCAATTGGCGCCCAATGCTGACCAGGAAAAGAATCGCAACCGCGTCGCCGATCTGAACGAAGATGGTTCGCATGACTGGCGTGACCTGACTGTCATCAGCGAAAAGATCCATTGGCTTCGCGACTCCAACGGAGATGGAACTGCCGATGTCATGGGACTCTTTGCCGAAGACTTTCAAACGGAAGTCACCGGGATCGCGGCTGGCGTGCTGTGGCACAACGATCAGGTATTCGCCACGATCGCGCCCGACGTCTGGCGACTACAGGATCAGACAGGCGACCGTACCGCAGACACGCGTGACATCGTCGCGACAGGGTTTGGACTGCACATTGCGTACGGTGGACATGACATGCATGGCTTGACCGTCGGCCCAGATGGTCGCATTTATTGGTCGATCGGTGACAAAGGGATTTCGGTCACCAGCCGCGAGGGGCAAACGTTTCACTATCCCAACCAGGGTGGTGTGATGCGATGCAACCCCGATGGCAGCGATTTCGAGGTCTTCGCGCACGGCTTGCGAAACGTTCAAGAGTTGGCCTTCGATGCTTATGGGAATCTCTTTGGCGTCGACAACGACTCGGATCAACCCGACGAGAAAGAGCGCTTCGTCTACATCGTTCGTGACATGGATGCAGGCTGGCGATGCAACTACCAATATCGTGGTGACGGTTTCAATCCATGGACGGAGGAACGGTTGTGGGTCCCTCACTTTGATGGGCAAGCCTCCTACATTCTTCCTCCGATTCAGAATTACATCGATGGACCGGCTGGATTCGCATTCAATCCGGGAACCGGACTTAGTTCGGATTACCTCGACCATTTCTTTGTGACCGGCGCCCCAGGCGGCTTTCAGTATGCGTTCAAGACGCGTCCCGTTGGCGCGTCGTTCGCAATGGACGGCGAGCATCTAATCGGCAAAGGAATCCCCATCGTTGGGATCAACTTTGGCCCGGACGGCGCGCTCTACGGTGTCGACTGGGGTGGCGGTTATCCGCTGAACCAAACGGGCGCGGTCTGGAAGATCGATGTACCGGACTCCGATCTGGCCGTCGTCCGAGCCGAAGTCGCGGAACGTTTGGGGCAAGGCTTCACTGATTTGAAACAGACGGACCTGGAAAGCCTTCTTCGGCACCCCGATCAACGCCTTCGACTCGGTGCACAATTTGAATTGGTCCGCTGCGGAAAACTTTCAATACTTCGGACGTCACTCAAATCAGACTCCGAGATGCAACGAGTCCACGCCATCTGGGGTTTGGGGCAACTCGCTCGTCAAGGCAACGTCGAAGCGAAAGCCGCACTGGTTGCATCACTCACCTCGGACGACCAGGAGTTGCAAGCACAAGCCTGCAGAACGTTAACGGACGTTTCCGACGTCGCATCGGAACATTTTTTGCCACTGCTGTCGCATTCGAGTCCTCGCGTTCGCTACATGGCTTGCATCGCACTCAGCAAACACGCGTCAAGTGAAGCGGTCCCAAAGCTTCTGGAAATCTCGAACGAACTTGAGGAGTCCGAGCGTTACCTTCGCTTCGCAGTGACACGAGCACTCGCTCACTGTGCATCGAGCAAGCAACTCGTGACAGCGGCAAAAGAGGCCGGAACCGTGGGCCGACTCAACTTGGTGGTCGCGTTGCGATCCAGGAGTGACAGCCAATCCCTTGCGACCTTCCTTGCCGATGCAAACGAACAGGTCTCGACCGAAGCTGCACGAGCGATTCATGACGACCTTTCCGCGACGAGCGATCTTCGCTTGCTGGCGACGGCAATCGAGAACACGCCGTTTCAAGAACGTGGCTTCGTGCTGCGAGCGTTGAGCGCGAACTACCGAATGGGCGACGCTAAATCTCTACAACGCGTCGTCAACTTTGCCAGCGATGCCTCTCGCAATACCTCTCAACGAATCGATGCGTTGAAGATGGTGGCGACATGGCGAACCCCCGAGTTGTTGGATTTCGTTGACGGGCGACGTCGCGTTCTCGATTCGAATCGTTCCATCGACGACGATCGCCTTCAGGCCGCGCTCTCCGATCTCGCGGCTGACCAACACCCGGGTGTCCAGGCGGGCGCCGTTCGTGCGGCGCGACAGCTGAACCTGAGTCTGTCCACCGCAGCGCTCCTCGAGCTCGCTCGATCACAACAGATAGAGACGACACTTCGCATCGAGGCTTTGCGTTCGTTGGCGAAGCAATCGCCCGACAAGTTCGAAGAGGTCGTCGATGGCCTACTGGTCGATGGCTCTCACGAACTCAGAATGGTCGCTGCGGAACTGCTTTTAGCGGCAGATCCAGATCGAGCCGCCACGCATCTCATCGAACGTTATGGCGATTCACGACGATTGGACGAGCGGCAGCATGCAATCGCTCAATTGACGCGAATTGATACTGATGCGGCGCACGCACAGCTCGACGAGCTTTTGAACACGATCGTGACTGGCGACTTGCCGGCCGATGTGATGCTTGATGTATTGGAATCCGCCGCAGCGAGAGCGAAAGAAAACCCTGAACGGCAAGCCCTGCTTGCCAAGGCCACAGGCCGCATCGAATCGAAGACCAACATCGAAGCGGTGCCGCTTCGTCGATTTTCAGTGTGCCGCGACGGAGGCGATGCCGAGGCGGGAAAGAGGATATTCGAGAAACACCTTGGTGCCCAATGCGTTCGCTGTCACAAAGTTGGAAAAACAGGGAGCGACGTCGGCCCGAACCTTAAAGAGATCGCCAAGAAACGCGACCGCGACGCGTTGCTAAGAAGCGTGATTGCGCCGAGCAAAGAGATCGAACCGAAGTACCAAACGCAATCGTTTTTGATGGTGACAGGAGAGGTCTTTCAGGGATTAGTAACAAAGGAAACCGAGAAGACGACCATCATCGTCGACAACCAAGGCAAAGAAATTCGACTGGCAAACGATGACATCGAGATTGTCAAGAAGAATACGGTATCCATCATGCCCGAAATGATCGAAGTCTTAACTCGCCGCGAGATTCGCGACTTGGTCGCCTATCTTTCGACGCTTCGCTGATCACGACGACGCGTACTTCACCGACGAGTACGCGTTGAAGGAAAATGCACGCGTCGGACATTCTTGCGGCTGCGAAGTTATCACCGAGCCCCGCCCCGACGATACTCGACCGGCGACTGTCCGCTCCACCGTCGGAAAGCGTTGCTGAAAGAAGAAGGGGATTCGTAGCCGACCAGGGAAGTGATGTCCGAGACATCCGTTTTGCTTTCCCGCAACAAACGACATGCCTTCTGCATGCGGAGATCGGTCAGATATTGGAGCGGAGGACGGCCGACCAAGTTGCGGAAGCGTTCTGAAAATGCGGACCTGGACACGCTCGCCATTTTCGCCATTTGAGGCACGGACCAGGGATCTTCCGGCCGAGTCACGATCTCCTTCAAGATCGGTCCGACCACGATGTCAGTCGCCGCACGCATCACGCGAAACGCCCCGCTCGACGTGTTGGCGTTGCTTTCCTGAACACGCTGTGACAATTCCGCAGCGATCGTCTGCAGGAAGACGACCTCAGCCATTCGTCGAATCGAGACCTGCCAACCGGGTGCCGCCTGCCGCTTTGCGTTGGAAATCAGATCCAGCAACGGCAAGGTGCCTTCCAGGGAAGGATCACGACGATGATTCAGGTGCACGATATCGGGCAATCCCATGTCGAGCGGATTCTGCGAGACACGGTCGACCTTGAATTGCCCGTACAAGAACGTCGTGCGGCCCTGCACATCGGCAGGCACAAAGGTCGGATGGGCGATACGCTCCTCGATCGGTTCGCACGAATTTCCAATGTCGCGTAGCACGAGATGCGGCGTCGCTCGCGTCGTGATCACGTGATCGCCAGCGCGGAGTCGTACCGGTTCCGCTCCGGCAGCTTCGGGTACCAGCCATCCACCACCCTCAAGGAACACGTACATCGCGACCGTGTGGTTAGGGATCTCCAAACCCCATCGCCCCCCAAACGATAATTCTGCGGCCACCCACGACGGCAAGTAGAGCTTGTCCAGCAGGTTCGCCACGGGATCGACTTCGAACAAATTCAACATGGGTTGAGAACCACCTCCAAAAGACCTTTCCACCACTTCATCGTTTAACCCAACGGCGCGACCATCGGACCGTCTCGAAATCGCGAAACGTCAGGAAAATCCGCCGCCGAACCGCCGATTTCTTCTCAGCTGCGACTCTCAGATTCAAATCATCGCCGTCATTGATGAACGAAAGTCGCCGCCTATCGAAGAAGGGGGCAAGCTGATCGATCAAGTCACTAACTCGTAGGCGTTTCAGCAAAAAAAGACAAAAAAGGCGATTGGAGCAGCAAAACTTTGCCTTCGCTGCCTGCCTTGGCCCGGCAGATCCAGCGTGCTGTTGTGTCGGGGAAAAACGTATCAAGCGGCCCCTGGTGTGCGCGTCCACAGCCATTGGTCAGACACGCTATTTCAAAAACATCAACGGATTTGGACGATTCGACAAACACTCTCGCTGATGCGCAGTGTTACATGAATACGCGACGCACGACGAACATTCGTTCTGAACTCAGGTGGCTTGCCGATAAGCCTGGCGGACCTGGTAGTCGTTGCCACTCCTCCTTTTCGTTCCCTTCGTGACGGTGTCGACCGAGCTGACGCCCAACGAACGCAGATCGGGATTACAACCAATGAGTTGTGTACCGGTCGCTATCGATTAGTGAAGGACTACTTAACAACCAACGGAGCTGACCTCATGCAACGGACACACCTTCAACGATCGCTAACCGCAACCGCCGTGATCGCGATACTCGTAGTTCAGGGGAGCGTCGTCTGCCATGGCCAAGCGAATCAGAACGCGGGCACCGTCTCACCGGTCAGCAAAAACGGCTACGTATTCCTCAATGGAAACTACATCGAACCACCCTATGAAGTCGTTCTGAAAGAAGCTGGCTTGATCATTAACGGCGATCACTTCTCCATCGATGAATCGACGCTACCCGAGTTCATGCGGGGGGGAGCGGGACGTCAACGTGGCGACGCATCGTTCATGGGCAATGAACGATTGAGATTCGCGTCGGCTGGTTTTGGTGGTGGGCGACGCCGTGGCGGACGCCCCTCATCCCAATCAACTTTCAATCGCCTGCAAAGTTTCGTATCGATTGCAGCGAAGCAGGACGTCACCATCTTGCTTGACGGTCGAAAGCCGCTGTTGCTTGAAGTGCCTGGTCGCGGTCAAACCTTGCTTGAAGTCCTTCTAGGTGAGGAGAACAACTCTACTTCAGAGTCACTGAGTATGTTGTCGGACTACGACCTAGAAACATTGGAACAACTGACATCTTCGTTTCGATTGAACGAGGCATTCACGACCCGCGCGACGGGACACTTGGATGCGATGCACAAAGTGCAATCAGAGAGTCAATCGATCCTTCAAGCCAATGTTTGGAGCGAACGAATTGGGTACCCTTTGACGATCGTGGCCATGGTATTGGTCGTCCTTGCTTTCGGACACCTTCTGTCCAACAAGCCGACGCTTACCGATGCAGTGATGGAAGAGTTTCCGAAAGAGACGAAAATGGTCGTCGGACGGTCACTGATGATCGTCGCTTTGCTTTCGATCATCGATTTGGTGTGGACCATGGCGGCCGCTCAGGCAGGCTCGATCCGCGAGTTGAATCCGCTCGGCAGCAAGCTTCTTCATGATCCGATGCAATTGATCGTATTCAAATTCTTGGTGACTTCGATCGCCATCGGGCTGCTGTATCGCCTCAAACAACAACCGATCGCGCAGATGGCTTCCTGGTGGAGCTGCCTTGTTCTGACGCTGCTGACCGCCCGCTGGCTGACCTTCAACTCGATGTTCCTGTAGACGGGAAGAACGTCACGAACCCTTGGCCAATCGCCATGCCCTTCAAAGTGGCGGGTTGCCGAGCCAAGCAGGCATCGGCGTGCGGACGATCCGAACTTCGGTCGGTCGGACCATCAGCGTGTCGCACCAAACCTGACCCTCAAAGCGATATCGAATCTGAATGGCCGTCGCCTCGCCTCGATGAAAAGCATCCGATGCGTCCTGCAGCGTGACGCGTTGATCCGCCGAGGGCCGGTCCGCCGACAATCGAATCTGAACATGCTCCACCTCGGCACCCGCTGCCAGGTCGAGGAACAATTGCCCGACTTGCTCGAGCGACCAATCGTCGTGGTAAACCTCTTGGGGTGGTTCACCGGGATCCTGTTCATTCATGAGTCCGGCCGCTCGGGCGTGGGTCGCTTGGCCGTTGAAGGCTGGGGATTGGGACGCTGGGAATTGGGACGCTGGGAATTGGGACGCTGGTTAAGTGGAC
>JBPCVD010000594.1:0-8883 GCA_051010815.1 Rubripirellula sp. | reverse complement strand
GTCCTGTGGCCATCGAATGGGATGCGAACGGCAAGCTGTACGTTTGCGAAATGCGAGGATACAGCGAAGACCGTGACAAGGCGTTGTCCCGTATTCGATGTTTGGAAGACACGAACCAGGACGGGAGCTATGACAAGAGCACCGTCTATGCCGATGGCTTGCTTTGGCCGACCGCGCTGTTCCCCTACGACGGCGGGCTTTTCGTGGGCGATGCGCCGAACTTGTACTGGTTCCGAGATCAGGATGGTGATGGTGTCTCAGATGAACGTCGAACCGTCTTGACCGGATTTGGTACGTCAAACGTTCAAGGGTTAATGAATTCGTTTCGCTGGGGTTTGGACAACCGAATCCATATCGCCTGTAGCAGTGTCGGTGGGACGATCCATCGGGTAGAGCATGCTGACACGGATTCCGAAGAGCTTCCGGATGGGAAAACGAAAGGATTCAACGTGCGGGGACGGGATCTGGCGTTTGACCCCAAAACCGGCGAGTTCGAACTGACGAGCGGAGCGGCCCAGCATGGGATGTGCTTTGACGATTGGGGAAGGAAATTTGTTTCTTCCAATAGCAATCACATTCAGCAAGTGATGTACGAGGATCGTTACCTAGCTCGCAATCCGTTTGTGAGCGCGCCGCCGGCACGAATCTCGATTGCGGCGGACGGTCCGCAGGCCGAGGTCTTTCGCACGAGCCCCGTTGAGCCTTGGCGAATTGTCCGCACGCGACTTCGAGTCGGGGGATTGGTGCCGGGCCCTGTGGAGGGCGGCGGACGCGCGGCCGGCTACTTTACTGGCGCCACGGGTGTCACCATTTATCGCGGGGACGCGTGGTCGCCGCGATGGAAAGGGCTCGCGATCATTGGCGATGTAGGCAGCAATCTTGTGCATCGCAAACGCTTGCTCCCCAATGGCGCGAAGATGATCGCACAACGAATAGACGAGGCATCCGAGTTCATCACGTCGACCGACATCTGGTTCCGCCCTGCGCAATTCGCCAATGGGCCGGATGGCAATCTCTACATCATCGATGTCTGTCGCGAAGTCATCGAACACCCCAAGAGCCTCCCGCCCGGGATCAAGGAGCACCTCGATTTGACGGCGGGTCGGGACCGCGGTCGTATCTATCGCGTTCGTTCCCAGGACGCCAAGAACGAAGTCGCAACGAGGATGAATCCACGACTGACCGACGCGACTTCTTCGGCGTTGGTTTCACTGCTGGATCATGAAAACGCTTGGCAACGCGAGACGGCGGCGCGTTTGATTTACGAACGTCAGGATCAATCGGTCGATTCGCAACTGCGTTCATTGGCGATGAACGGGCAACGGGCCCAAGGAAGACTTCACGCCTTGTATGCCTTGCAAGGCCTGAGTCTTTTGGATGAGACGACGGTGATCCAGGCGCTGCGCGACGAGCATCCACAGGTGCGACGTCACGCGATACGCCTCTCAGAGCAGTTCAGTGAGTCGCAGAAGATGTTCGAGGCGATTGCCACGCTCGCGTCTGATCCCTCTTTGGAAGTTCAAATCCAACTTGCGTTCAGCCTGGGGCAATTCGACGATTCGCGGCGCATTGCAACATTGGCCTCCCTGATTCGCAACGCACCGAGCGATCGATGGATCCATGCGGCCGTGCAGAGTTCGATCGTGAATGGAGCCGGCGCGTTGTTTGCCAAATTGATCCTCGATCCAGATTTTCGGACCGACGGAGGCGGGCGCTTCCTACAGCGGATCGCATCGCAAATCGGCCAGCAGCAGACGCAGGCCGATCTGGAGCAAGCACTCTCGGTCCTGCCAGAGCTCGACCGATCGGATGCTGGCTTCGTACTGCCGGTGTTAGGTTCCTTGATGTCGAATCGCGGCCGACGCGATAGCCCGTTGAATCGGATGGCAGAATCGGGGGAGCTCGACTCGGTCGATGCTTTGGTGTCCTCGCTGATCGACACCGCATCGGAGCGCGCGGTGGATGAATCGCAAGACATTGAATCGCGGTTGGCAGCCATTCGATCGCTCGCCTTTGGTGACCTGAATCGCGTGCATCAACCCCTCGTGTCACTGATCAGTAACCGTCAGCCCGACGCGATTGCCGGGGAAGCGATCAAGACGCTCGGAAGCTTTTCCGCCCCCAGTGTGACGAGCCCGGTGCTCGACGCCTGGCCTGGACTGAGCCCTCGCCTTCGCGGAATTGCGACCGAAGTCTTGTTTGCCCGTCCCGAACGAACGCTGGCGTTGTTTGACGCCGTCTCGGCTGCAGCAAACGACGACGCAGGCGACGACGGGATCGCGCTGTCCGACATTGGCACACCGCGATTAAAAATCGCCGCTCAATCCAGAGACAAACGCATCCGCTCTCGAGCACAACAGTTCTTGGCGTCGATGGGAACGCAGGATCGAGCTGAAGTCGTCCAACGATACCAAGGCGTTTTCGATCTGACCGGCGATGTCAAACTAGGCCGCAAGCTCTTCCAAAAACACTGCTCGGTTTGTCATAAGGTCGAGGGCGTGGGACATGAAATTGGGCCGAGTCTAGCCTCCATCAAAACGCGTGGAGCGGAGTCCATTCTGGTCAACGTGCTCGACCCCAATCGCGAGGTGAATCCTGAGTTCCTGAACTACGTCGTGCTGACCGAAGATGGTCGGGCGATGACGGGGATGATCTCGGCCGAGACCGCGACGAGCGTCACCCTTCGACGCGCTGAGAATGCCAGCGACACTGTCTTGCGCGTCGACATCGACCGGCTTAAAAGCACCGGGCTTTCGATCATGCCAGAAGGTCTGGAAGAGAACATCGACCCGAAAGCGATGGCAGACATCATCGCCTACCTGATGCAGGCGGGTTAGGCCTACCGCCCATCAAACGGCCCCGATCGCGAACGGGTCATCGACTTCCACCGACACCGAATACTTGCACGCCCTACTGGCTGAAACAGAGTTCCTAGTCTGGTAACAAGCATCGCGGAAGATGCTGACCGAATGTCGAACCCATTGCCAACAACCGAAAGGTTGTTGCTGAGGGGTCGTCGTTTCATCGACTCACGCGAGCTGACGAACGCTCTTGGCGACGAGTCACGCCCGTCGCGAACACGGAAGCTCGTCGCGAACACGGAAGCTCGTCGCTACTACTGAAGCTCGTCTAGCAGATTCGGCTCATCGGCCGTTTCGGGCTCGGCGGCGGCGTCGAGTTCATCGAGTTCCATCCCGTCGATCGCATTCAATTCATTGACGGGGGCAACCTCTGCTTCAACACCGGCAAGATCCCGCAGTGGTTCAAGCTGACCCTCGAGTCCTTCGAGATACTTCTCGCGGTCATCGAGCGTTTTTTCGTTCAGCGTGGTCAGGACGGCTTCCATTGCTGTGACCCAGTCCTCAACCACCTTCTTCTTGTCGTCGGCAACCGACAACAACAATCCACCAGGTGCTCTTGGCATCCCTGGGGTCGGTGATCCTGTGGCGCCAAGCTGAAGCTGTTGCAACACCGTGTTAAGCCGTTGACGTGATGCGATCACTTCGGGTGGCTGAGGATTGGCTTCGGGCACCAACCCCATGCCTCCGCTCATGCCCATCATCATCATCATGTCGTCCATTCCATCCTCCTCGATCTCTTCCATGCCGCCCATCATGCCCTCTTCGTAGCCGTCCATGTCATCCATTCCCATCATGCCGTCCATGTCATCCATGCTCGCACTTCGCGCCTTCCTGGAGTCGGTGTTCTTGGTCAGGAAGTCTTCTGGCTTCATCGGTTGATCGCGAACAGGTGCGGTCCGCTCCAATTCATTGAGACGTTCAACTTCGGCGGTGAAAGCGTCGAACGCGCGTCGCGACCAGCTTTGCAGCACGTCTTCCGGCTTATCGACTTGACCATTCAACTCGCTGCCCCACGAACCGATTCGTGAAGCGGTGTACAACGCGATCAGATTGGGCTTGGAGGGTTCGGTGCTGATGCTGACCAGCTTTGTTCCCAACGACTTGTCTTGATCGTCACGGAGGCGATCGATGATGTCGACTGCATATCGCTGGAGGTAGGCGTGTGCGTTCTCGGGACGCCCGTTTGGTGTCGGCGCGTCGAGAAGATCATTCATCATCGCCGTCAATTGTGTTTTTTGAGCGTCCGGGATTTGGCCAAATCCATACATCGCGTGACGATGAATGCCTTGCAGCGCCGCAGCACGGACGCCGTCGACGTTGTTTTCGTCGGAGTACATCGTCATCAGGATTGGCAGCGTCTGAATCAACGGAACCGGCGGGGTCCGCGTAGCGCTGTTTGCAGGTACACGATTCAAACGCCCCAAGAGCAAGGCGGCGTTGATGCGTGCAACCGGATGATAATTGCCTTCGGCAACGTTCTTCATTCCCGCGTACACCTGCTTGGTGACCTCCTGAGCAACCCCAGGCCTGTTGGTGCGAGCGGCGCGTGCCATGAAGACATTCACTTCCGACATCAGGTCCGTCATCTCACGGATCGAATCGGGACCGGTCATCTTCGCAGGCACGTATCGGGTGAAATACCAACCGACCATGCTCCGATTCCCACCACCGGTCGTTGCAAACGCTTTGGTCTCCGCAACGCACTTCTTCACGTTGTCGGGGTCTTTCAATGCGTCGTGCATCGGGATTTGGTCGAATCCCTGTCCCGATACGGTCGTCGCGAGCAAACCGATCAGCCCGGCTGCGACGAACATTGCGAGAATCAGAAGTCCATGGCGGCGGGCCTGATCACGGTCGGCCACCCGTACTTTCGCAGTCGCGGCGGTTTGCGGGATGTTTCGAGACTCAACAGGGGCTTGGGATTGCAGAGGTCGAAAACTCATGTGCTAGCACCGTAAAGGGTGTTGGGCCGACGGAGGCGTGTCGGCAGGATGAAAAGAGTAAACACAGTATCCGCGAAAACCCCCTTCCACGTCAAATAAAATCAGCCCTAGGGACGGGGGGGAATCCGCGAAAAGACCGGTTATTCCGAGCTAAATCGTTCGTGAGCGTGTTTTGTGCCATTTGTTGACCGACTTGGCGGCCGAGGACGAGTTTTCTGAGTCTCGGTCGCCTTCGCACTTCGAGCCCCTCCGCCACAGAGCGGCGATCCGCAAACCGACTGAGATCAAGCAGAAACTTAGCCCGCGGCGGACCTCTCCCCCAGCGTCTCTTGACGCCAATGCGAGCGAAATCGTAGCGTTCCAGGCAGTCACCCATCTGTTTCGCGGTATCGCCACAAGGCTTTTGCCGTCGAATCTGCCCGAACCGAATTTGGATCACTCGCGTGCCCGCGCCACCGTCACGTCTTTCACGTCTCTCAGGTCGTATTTGCCCTCCCAATCGTGCAGTCATCGCCGTTTGGATAGGGGCGATCGGTCTTTTGACGATGATGAACTCTGTCGGATGTGCACGCTGGAAGGAGCCGGTTTCATCCAGTTCGAATGCCTCCAAGGCGGCTGCCGCGCTCGGTACGGTCAAAGAAGCCAAGAACCGCGTCATCATCGAAGTCGAATTCGTCAACTTGATCGTCGATCAAACTGAATCGGAATCGTCCAAGGAACTATGGCGCTGGGTCGACGAAACAGCCATCGATTCAAGAGTTCGTCAAAAGCTGATCGGCAACGGGATTCGAAGCGGATTCGTTTCAAGCGAGGAACGCTTCCGGGAACGACTCAACGAAAACGATGCGGAGCGAGACGTGGTGGAGACGTTTCTCGCCGAAGCCTCGGTTGCCAGCGATATTTCACACGGATCGAAGCGAATCCCGATGCGGCTAGGCAGACGCGTTGAACTGCCACTCGGTCAACCGATCGAAGGTAGTCATGTGGCGATGCTTCGGCTGGATGGCGAGACGGTTGGGCGGACGCTGCAAAACGCACAGTACATCTTGTCGCTCACCGCAACCCAGGCCGACTCGCCCAATCAAGTCCGCTTGAAGATTCGGCCTGAAATTCAATACGGCGACACCCGGCAGAAGTGGGTCAGCAGTGACACCGCGCTGCGAATCGATAGCCGACGGGAAACGTGGGCAATTCCTGAACTCGACCTGAACGTGGTCGCTAGCGAAAAAGACTTGATCGTGCTGGCGCCAACACAGCCTCTAAAAGGTTTGGCCAAGCGGATGCTCGCCGGCGCCGGATCGGATCACGACCACGAGCAACTATTTGTGCTGGTGCGAATCGAGCAAATTCCTTCGGCGGCAGACCAACTGTGATCCAAGCAGATCTGCTTGGACACTTCTTGCCCCACCGATTACTTTCTCTTTGCGGCACATGATCTCTTCACGGCGTGCGTGACCAGATCGATCGGTCACTTCCACTTAGCGATCAAACGTCGATTTTGAACGCAAGATGTGATGGTAGTGCTGCGCAAAACGATGCGACTCATCGCGGACATACTGCAGCAATCGTAGTCCGAAAGAACTTCGACTCAGAACGATCGGTTCAGAATTCCCCGGCCGAAAGATTTCTTCATCTCGCTTGGCCAAGGAGATGACCGTTGGTGGCGAAATCTCCTGATCGCGAAAGGCGGCCATCGCGGCGTTCAGTTGCCCTTTGCCGCCATCGATGAGCAGAATATCTGGAAACGCATCGCCGTCGTCACTCAGCCGTCGAAAACGCCGAGAGACCACTTCGTAAATGCTGCGGTAGTCATCAATTCCATCAACGTCTTGAATCCGAAATCGTCGATACCCGGGCTTGAAGGGCAAACCGTCGATGAACTGCACGAGACTAGCGACCGTTTCGCCACCGCCCAGATGGGCAATGTCGACACCTTCGATGATACGCGGCGTCTCGTCCATCTCCAGAACTTTGCGTAATCCAGCGAGACCCTTCTTGGGATCGATGTAAAAGACTTCGGGCTGTGCATGTGTGTCGAGCTCGCCTCGCTCTTCCAGACGCTCGAGCATCTGAATTTCGTCGCGCAGGACGGCCGCTCGTTCAAAGTCGAGTCCCTTGCTGGCGGCCTGCATCTCGTCCCGCATCTCCTTCAGCAAGCGCTTCTTGCCACCTTCGAGAAATGTCTGCAGACGTTTGATATCCCGTCGGTACTCTTCCTTGCTGATTCGCAAGTTGCAAGGTGCGGTGCATTGATTGATGCTGGCCAGCAAACAGGGGCGAAACCATTTCCATCGCTCATCCGTCTCGCTGATGTCGAGCGTGCAGGTTCGAAATCGAAAGATGCGCTGCAAAACCTGGATGGCGCCACGCAGCGCGCCAGCACTGGCGAAAGGGCCGTAAAGCTTGACTCCTTTGGTGGGCGGCTCACGCGTCAACTCCACGCGAGGGAATTCCTCTCGCGTCGTGATCATCAAGTAGGGGAATGACTTGTCGTCCTTCAGCTCCTTGTTGAACTTGGGTTGAATGTCCTTGATCAAACGCGACTCCATCAGCAGCGCGTCGACCTCGCTCTCGGCATCCAAGTAATCGATGTCGGCAATCTCAGGAATCCACGAGGCCGTGCGTTGATCCTCAGCGGCCGCTTTCAAGAAGTAGCTGCTCGCCCGACTTCGAAGGTTCTTCGCTTTGCCAACGTAGATCACGACACCGGCAAGGTCCTTCATCAAATAGACGCCCGGCGTCTGCGGGAACGACTTGACCTTGGTGGCAGCATGCTGAAACCCAAGTTCGACGCCCTCCGCTGCCGCGTCGGTTCCATTTTGCGGATCGCTGTCACTTGTCGCGTCAGTTCCACTTTGCGCATCGCTTTCACTTGCCGCTTCCGAGCCGGGGTCGCTTTCAACCGATCCGTCGAAAGGGGTTGGCTGCGGATCGTTGGTTTCGTCAGTCGCCACCCAGGCACTTCATCCTTCGTGATCGGAAAAAAGGTGACAGTGTCTCGGTCTGTCACGGGGTCCAGTCGCGGACAGCAATGGAACCGTGGGTCTCATCCAATTGCAACCACCCACACAGTCATTCCCACGCTCGCCTCATCAGACCACTCCCAGGCATCGAAGGCTGGCGGGCTGCCAATGGCTCTCACTCTTCCGATGATTCGACGTCTTTGAGCTTTTCCTGAAGCTTCCGAATCTCCTCACGCAGTTCCTCGGCAGAGGCCTCCTCACCGTCGGGCGCGACGCTCGACTCTATCGGCGACTTCTTGTCCGCCGGAATCGCAAGCGATTTGAGCGAAGGCGGATCGCCAACGAGCTTTTTCAGCTTATCCGCAATCGCAGCCTCAAAGCCTGCTGGCTTGACCGACTCATCATCGCCGAGTGCCAACCCATCCTTCGAATCGGATGCTTTCGACTTCCTAGGCGGTGTGTTTTGAAGCTGCGGCTTGGTTTGTTGGGCTGCACCGTCGGTGGGAGCTGCTTTGCCAGGCGTTCCGCCGCCAAAAAGCCCTCCCAAGACTGATCCGATTCCACCCAAGACCGAGCTACCATTTTCTTGCTTCTTGGCACCGCCATCGTTCGCGACTTTTCCGGTTGGGGTTGGAGGTGAAAGCGTTGCGGTGGTTCGCAACATCTTCTGCCCACGAACCAGGCCTAGACTGAGGGACTCGCCCCTGCCACGTCCCTGAATCTCGCGTTTGAAAGCCTCGACGTCTGCAGTCAGTCGCCCGTCGACCGAAACGATCCGATCACCTGGCTGCAATCCCGCAGCAAAGGCTGGCGTTCCGGGCCTCACTTCGGATACCGAAACTCCGCGTGCTCCTTCGAAAGGGCGAACTGAAACTCCGAGTGCGACCGGCGCTCGGTCTGACTGAGGCGCGGGTTCAAGCGCGGGGGCTTCTTTGGACCGCGGCAAGGTCTCCGCAAACGGATTGTCGACCTGTGCATTGTCGCGCGCATCAATCGACGGAGGCGAAGCGGGAGCCTGCGGCCCCAGCAATGGAATCGAAACGACTTGAATCTGTTGCCCACGCAAGACACGAGCCTGGACCGTCTGGCCTACCTTTCCTTCCGAGAGGATTGCGG
>JBPCVD010000593.1:0-9373 GCA_051010815.1 Rubripirellula sp. | reverse complement strand
CGCCTGGTCAGTCATGATTCGCTGAACGGGTCTCCTCTTCGGGTAACAGCTCCACTTGGCTGCTCATGGCTGTGGTTTGCGCGGGTTGGTGGCAACGCTGGACGGCTACGATTCACCTTCGTTCGATTCACCTGGCGACGACGTCCCCTTCGTCCCCTTCAATGCGACGGATTTCAGTTTCCCGTCTTCCGATGGCGGATCGATTCGCTGGCACAGCCGATTCCGCCCTTCCGCCTTGGCTCGGTACAGTGCCTCGTCACATGCGACAAACGCTTCGTCCCAGCTTTCGTGACCGCGCACTTCTATCAGGCCCGCACTGGCAGTAACCCGGATTGGGCTGCCGTCGAACGTCATTGGATGGCGGGCGAGTCCCGTCAATACAGCTTCGGTCAACTCTTGAGCTGCTGGCCTGCCGTATTCCGGCATCAGCAACGCGAACTCTTCGCCGCCAAACCGCGCGGCCGACAGACCATCAGGCAGTGATCGGGCCAACACCGAAGCAATTTCCTTCAGGACGGCATCGCCGATGAAATGCCCATGTTCATCATTGATCCGCTTGAAATGGTCCACATCAAACAGAGCCACACACATCGGATTCCCGCTGGCCTGAGCCGACGCATGCATCTCAGCGAACTGAGATTCCAAATGACGACGATTGGGCATCCCGGTCAGCGGATCGGTATCCGCGGCTGCCTGAAAACCCATGACTTTGCGTTGACGAGCGATCGCAAATTTCAACACGCGAAACAGCAACTGGCCGGTAACCTGCCCTTTGGCGATGAAGTCCTGCGCACCGCTTTCAATCGCTTGCAACGCGATGGCATCATCGTCCGAACCCGAAAACACGACGATGGGAATCCTGGCGTCCAGGGACCGAATCTGCTCAAAGGCCTCCAAACCAATCGCATCGGGAAGACAAAGGTCGACCAATGCGACGTCAAAATCGTTTGCTCGCAACAACTCCAGCGCATCGGACAGCTTGGCTGCGTGAAGAACCTCAAAACTGCCTTCCACCTTCGAAGTCAGTAATCGAGACACAAACAATGCGTCGATCTCACTGTCTTCGATCAACAGCACGCGTATCGTGTCCGATTCAGCCATGAGTCTCCATTATTTTCGCGGAATCGAATTCCAAAAGTTAGCGACGATCCGCAGGCGATTCCAGATCACATCCAGCGTCTTAAGTGGACCGAACGATGACCAAACGATGACCAAACGATGACGTGGTCGCTGCCTAGACCCGAGCGACAGAGAGTCTAGTTGTTATAGCATTTGTGTCGACGCGGAATCACAGTCGTTCGGCCGGCGAAGCGTCGTCCCGGCGCTCGTGTGAGTTTGCTTCCCGAGCGAGCCAACTTCGATCGGAAAGGCCATCGAATCCGACCTTCTGCAACATCAGTCGCGGCGACAATCGCCACGTCGAGTCAATGAGCATATGGCAAGACCTCTTTTCATAATGCACATGCGACGAGTCGGGCGGCCCTGATGACTCGCGATCTGGGATAGAGAGTGTTCACGCGCGGCTGTCGACGTTGTGACGAGCCAAACTCGATGGCACGATCCGCTCCATGCGGCGGCGAGGGACACTCGCTGTGACAGCGTGATTGGGGACGCAGCACAATCAGGCGTGCATCAGCTTCCGTGAACATTGACATTCGAGCAAATGCTCCAGACTTCGGATTCCGACCAACGCGTCGGTGCCATAAAAGTCGTCGTCAAGTGCATCCAAGGGGCGTTGACGAGCGACGCGTTTCTGCGAAACTTTGGCGGCTTGCCAAAGAGATTCGCGGACGTGGCGGAATTGGCAGACGCGCCAGACTAAGGATCTGGTTCCCTCTTTTGGGAGTGGAGGTTCAAATCCTCTCGTCCGCACTGCAAATGACGGTGTTCCTGACTTCGGTCGGGAACACCGTTTTTTCGTTGGTGCCGAGAATTTCGACAACCAATTTTTCGAGAACAACGGAAGGAAGTTCACGGCACCGTGATTCGAGCATTCCCATGATCGCAGCGATCGCCAATCGAATCAACGTGAATGCCACCGAAGGCAGGTGTCGCCATCACTGATCTCAAACATTCTCCACTTTGCGTTTGAACAGAGTTGATCTGCAGAGATCGGCGGTTTCGATTCTTTGATTGCGGCAATTTTCCGACGCGGCCGCGTGGTATCAAATCGACAGAATCATCCGCAGCGAAGCGGCAAGCACGGAACGTCGCTCGGAGGTGGCGGGATCGAGAATGAACTGCAAATCGGGCGTGATCGAAAGATGCGGTGTGGCTTGGACTCGATACGAAGTTTCCATCACGTACTCGCTGCTGAGTCCCGGTGGTGACGCCCAGCCAAAACCAAATGCAAACGCCTCGGTGGAGTCGAACGCATATTCGAATCCTGTACTGAACGCGTTGCGTGCCTGCACGCCACCTCCGCCGTCGTTGTGTCCCACGCGTAGGAACGCCAGTAGCGGATCATTCAGCTGTCGACTCGCACTGATGGCAAATCCCCACCCTGATTGTGCCGACGTTCGCTCCACAGCATCCCGTTGCCATACCGTCAACAGAATACGATCGGTTAGATAGCGATCGGGACTCGGTGTCCAACCCAATTCGACACTTCTTAACCACTCATTGCTCTGCATCGAATCCCAAAACGGAACACCATTTTTGGCGTTCGCGTCGTACATCTGGTATCCCGTCCAAATATGTTCGGTCAGCTCAACCTTTGTGATAATGGCGAACGCACCTACGGTCGTCGTCCCAATCGCTGGGTTGACGATGAAAGCACGATTCAAGAACGCTCGACCGATTGTTTGAAACGGATACACGTCTTGGTGAACGTCAAAGGCATGAACACCACCCGAGATCGCGACCTGTCCGTCCAAGAATGTTTGTGCCCAACGAAACACCGTCAGGACGCTCTCGAAATCAGTTGCGTAGACATAGCCACTATTGAGTGCGCGAATACCCAAACCCGATGCCAACGTCGTCGGGGATGGTAATTGACTCAGGGCATCACGCCCTTCCAATCGAAATTCGAATCGGCCCAAGTGACTGGTGTCGCGAAACAGACTCCAACTTCCCTGGAGACGGTAGATGCCTCCAAAAGCTTGGTTGTCGTCCTCGACGTCTCGACGACTGGCCGCCTGATACAACATGTATCCATTGAAGCCGAAGTCGATGCCGCACTCCTCGTCCATTCGATCGCGCCAACGACTGAAGCTGGATGAGCGTTGGTCGCCAAACAGCGAGGGACGATCTTCCCAATAGTCGATCTGTTGATCGACACCCGCCGGTCCTTCCAACAGAAACTCCGACGGCTCATCGTCCTGCTCGAACAAAAACGAGCTCGATTCAATGGATCCTTGCCCCAGTGCGACAGGGCGTCCGTGCAATGACAGCAAAAGAACGAGCAGCAGCCATGAAAGGTTTGGTGCGAGTGTCACAGGATTCATGTTTAGCGAGACCATGACGCCGCTCCACGCTGTCATCCGCGATCGCTCGGGGACAACCTTTCTCTGGCGGCCCATTGCCGACCCTATTCGCTCAAATGTCTGATCCGATCGACGCGAATCTCCCGGTACTATCGGCGTGGCAACTCCCGTCGATCCACCAAAGCCCTCAAAAAGGACCCATTGTCAATCGCCATTCAACCCTGGATGGCTAGCGTCAGCGTTGCGGCGTACAGACGTGAACACGGCCAGCTTCACCGTGGTCCAAACGAAATGACACTCAATTCGTCGCGAGCGACCGAACGCGGATGTCGTCGATTTCGACTCCATCCCCGAGGCAGCGGAATACCAACGTTGGTTTCTTGACTCCAAAGGTGGAGTGCGATGCTTCGAGCGATTTTTTTCCGTCCACGCGCGCCGTGACCGACTCTCCCTGCGTCGTGACGGTCAACGCATACCATTGATCACGATTGAACTCCGTGTCCTGTTCGGCCAAGACTTCATTTGGGTCCTCCTTGCGTCGATTTTTATCCACGTGCTTCATCACTTTCCAGGAATCCGGCGTCACAATGATCGAAAACAGATGTCCTTTTTTCTCCAGCTCTCCTTTGGCCGGATCAAATCCAAAGTGGAATGCCGTGGCATCACCGGTGAAGCGAAACCGAAGTTGGTAGATCGCATTCTGCGTGACCAGGACGCGCCGAGTTGCCGCCGAGTGTTTTTGTTCCGGGATCTCTTTTCCACACAGCACTCCATCCACGATTTGCCAGTCGCCGGTCGTTGAATTCCAACCGCTCCCCAACTCCGACCGGTCAAACGAATCTTCAAAACCGACGTCGCTGTCCGGATCGGCCCCGATCACATCGCTGAAGGAAACTGCGGCGAACAACAGGAAACACATACGGAAGGCGTCGGAGGTTTTCATCATCGGACATCTCTTGGCGGGAACGAACTGTGAAGCGAGCAGTCTAATCCTTGCCGCAATCGCGTGAGAGGATCGACCGTCGTTCGTTCTTTCGGAATGCCTCAGGCTTCTTCCGTCGACTCCAATGCTTGGTAAGCAGCGTTCGCTCGACACACGCAGGTGACGGCACAACCCACGACAATGATCAACAACGCAATCACGATCGACCACCGGCAGGGAGGAAAGAAGGGTGTGGCAGCCATCAAAACGCAAGCCAAAGTCATCAATGCCATACGATGTTGCTTCGCCATCGGACCGCGAAAATCGTTGGGGGCACCCAACGAGGAAGCAAGCGTGCGAACGTAAGCTGTCATCACGGCCCCCAAGCCTGCTGCCCAGCCGAGCGGTTCCGACCAACTGACAACTTCTGTCGCGTATCCGGCGGCCACCAGGATCAGCGGATCAGCAATTCGATCCGGGATATCATTGAACAACTCGCCAGAGCGAGTTCCCTTGCCGCCTTCCACCGCGACCATCCCGTCAAACAAATTGCAGAGCAAACGACACTGAATCATCGCGGCAGCGATTAGTGGCAACAGGCAACTCCAGAAGTTCTCCCCCGGTTGTCCCGCGACACGCGGCATCAGCAACAAACAAGCCGCCGCGCCGGAGGCAAAGAATACGCTGACGATCGAAATCTGATTGGGCGTCACTCGTCGACGACTCAGCCAACGAGCGAATCGCTGAGCCGCAACCGCATCCCGGACCTTCAAGGGACGCCGCCCCTTCGATCGACTCATCGGTGTGCCTCCGCCGCGAACCGCCTCAATTGTCTTCTCCACAAGCGTGACGGGAAAGCCAATCCACGACGCGATCTTCCATCAGATCATAGAAAGGATTCTGGCGACAACGTACAAACAGCGAACTTGGAATCATGAGCGCGTTCGGCTCAGCTCGCATGCTGATCGTCCCAAGTGAAACACCATCGGTCGTCGGGACGTCACCATAGACCGGGTCATTGGGCGGAAAAGGAACGGCCACATGTGAAAGCGAAATCACTCCCACTGGCCAGGAAACGTCAACGTCTTCTTGTGTCCACGCTCCGTCATCCCGAATTCGCAACAGCAAATCCTCGCTGCTTTCATCCGCGTTTCGGAGGACTGTTAATCGAAAGGGACGATCGGTACGTTCCAGTTTTGGTAATACCGTTTTTTCGAACGACAGGTTGACGAGATTGCTGAGCTTGTCGACACGATTGATGTCGAACAGAAACAACTCGCTCGCTTCCGACTCCAACCGATCAAACAGAACAGTGATTAACTTGGGCACAACGACGGTGGAGTCGACCACCGACTGCATCGCCAGAACCGGTGGCAACTCTGACATGCGACCCGCTTTCGCCAACGCCGCTAAACGACGCTCGACTCCCTGAGTGGCTGCCCACGCCTGCACGTTCGCGTTCATCGGCCAAGAGCTGTACTTGAAGGGGTCGATCTCGGCAAAAATGCTCGACCATTTCGTTTTTTCGTTTCGCGAGACCAAACTGACCGCGTTGTAAAGTCGCGTGATTTTCGCCAACGGGTTGATCCCAATCATCGGCGAAAACAAAACGATCGCATCGGCCCGCGGCAAACCATCCTCTTCGAGAGCAGTCAGTGCGTAGTGCACACTCAGTGCGCCCCCATTGGAATAGCCGCCCAAAATCAGAGGGACATTTTTGGGTACACGTTCCCGCAACCCTTGCATGGCCACGCGAACTGCCTCCGTCCAGTCGCCCCACGAAACTTCCGCCAAAGCGCGAGGGTTCGTGCCATGCCCTGGCACACGTAACCAAATCACCGTGTAACCCTCTGCGTGCAACCGCTGCCCCATGACTCGGAGCGAGTAGGGCGAGTCGCTAAGTCCATGCAACAGCAACACACCGCCAACCGGGTTTTCTGCTTCCATCACCTGCGTTCGATTCCAATTGTGTCCCAGAATCGATTCCGGGTTACATATGGAGTCGGGATTGAAGCGGTTGTAAGATCCCGAAGATTCCTCGGCCCAAGCCCCGGTTACCAAGGCATCCAATTCTTCAAAGACCCGCGACTCTTGGGCCAAATACTCATCAAACGTGTATGCGTCGGTCGCATCGGAAGCCCGAAATTCGGAGGCCGGACTCTCTAGATGCCAGCCCTGCAAATCGGGCAGCGTATGCGCCACACGAGTCCAGAGGAAGATTGCTAAGACCGACGCCAACACACCCGTGAAGATCAAGTTGGCCACAGCCAGTAATGCAAGTCGAAGCGTTCGAAGGTCCAAGCCTCGTCCAGGCAACGCACTCGTGTAGTTGATCCATTCAAAAACCAGCCCGATTACCGTCAACACGGCAAGCGAAACAACCAGCCAGATCGCAAAGCGGAGTATCTGCGAGCGCTGTTTGACGGTAGGAATCATTCCAATGACTTCTTCTTGCGAGTCCCGTCCGAGACCCTAAGCTGATCGAAATAGTGCGGCGTTGCGATCATAACCGCTCACATCGCGCAACATCATGTCGCAATGGCCTACGTCGTCATGAATTCTGAATTGCGACGAACGACTTCGTCCAAGGATTTCATCCCGGTGTGCCCATCGCAGTCGGACGCTACACTAGCTCATCTCGACGCGGCAATCTTGGCAACGCCACCACGACTGCCAAATTCGTTTCTCCACGCATCGATACGTCTCTTCGTTTCAAACTATCTGCGTCTGCAATCGGAAGGCTGTTACGATGAACGGTCTGGTTGTTCAGCCTGTCGAGTCGCGTCGCGATCGAAAGCGATTTCTTCGATTGCCATGGTCGCTTTACGCAGAGGATTCGGCATGGGTACCGCCGCTCCTGGTCCAGCTACGTGCTCGACTGTCGCGATCCAGGAATCCCTACTTTAGCCACGCGGAAGCCGCCTTTTTCCTTGCCACTCGCAATGGAAAACCGGTGGGGCGAATCTCGGCCCAAGTCTGCCAACTTGCGCAGCAGTATCAGGAACAGGGCCTCGGTCATTACGGATTGTTCGAGTGCGAAGACAATAAAGAAACGGCGCGTGCTTTGTTCGCGGCAGCAGGAGACTGGCTAAGAGAAAAGGGCATGCATCGGATGATGGGTCCGTTCGACCTTTCGATCAACGATGAAGTTGGGATGCTCGTCGAAGGCTTCGAGCGCCCGCCGTGCGTCATGATGGGCCACCATCTGGAGTACTACCAGAATCTGGTGCGCTCCTCCGGGTTCGAAAAAGAAATGGACCTGTACGCCTACTACCAAAGTGTTGACGAACCCTACAGCGAACGCATTGAACGCATTCTCCGCCGCGCCGTAGAGAGTCACGACCTGCAGATCAGATCGCTCGAGAAGTCAAACTTCGACGAAGAAATGCGACGTGTGCTCAGTTTGTTCAAAGACGCCTGGTCTGAAAACTGGGGCTATGTGCCTCCGACACAAGCCGAAGTCGATCACCTGATCGCTCAAATTCGCGTCATCCTGGATCGAGGTTCCGTGTTGTTGACCGAAGTGGAAGGAGAACTCGCAGGTTTCATGGTGGTCCTGCCCAACGTCAACGAGTTTCTTCAGGACCTTGATGGAAAACTTTTTCCAATTGCCTGGGCGAAACTCCTGTGGCGGATGAAGCGCGAAAAGTTCAAGAATGTGCGAGTACCTTTGATGGGTGTTCGCAAACAATACCAGCGTTCGCGAATCGGCGCCGCCATTGCGTTGTCCATGATTGATGTCTGCCGCAATCGCTTTCTTCCACTTGGCGTCACCCACTGCGAGATGTCGTGGATTCTGGAAACGAATTCGCCCATGCGCGGCATTCTTGAGTCCGCAGGCTGCCAAAGCGACAAGACCTACCGCGTGTTCGTCAAAACGCTGTAGCGCTCGCTGAAAAGTTGTGATTCGCTGTCCTGACGCCCGCCGATCTTGGCGAAACGACGGCGAATGCGCGAACGGCACGACAAAGGACTCTACCAGGGTCGTACTTCTTCCTTCTTCTTCCTTGCCATTGGTAGGATCATCGTAGAATGAATCCAGTTGCCCATCGGCGACACTATGGCATGCTTCCAAGTTTCAAATCGGAGCCCTTGAAATGATCACCGAAATTACAGGACTACCCGACGGGACGCTCGGCTTTTCGTTCAGCGGACAAATTACAGGCGACGACTACGACGGAGTATTGACGCCGACCATAGAAAGGGCGATCGAACAACACGAGCGAATCAAAATCGTGATGGAGTTTGGGTCTGAATTTGAAGGGTACAGTTTGGGCGCGGCTTGGGACGACACAAAAATGGGGCTGCGTCATTGGAATGGCTTTGAACGAATCGCTGTCGCGACGGATGTCGGCTGGTTGCGCACCTCCATCCGTGCGATGAGTCTCTTGATGCCTTGCCCCGTGCAACTGTTTGACCTCAATCAACTCGACGACGCACGGCGTTGGCTGGGCGAGTCGCTCGGCGCGATTCACGTCGAACCCAAGGGGGATGTGATCGCGGTCCGTTTGCTGGGCAAACTAGAACCGAGCGCTTACGACGGCGTCGACGATGACATCAGCAATCTGATGAGCCACTCGTCGAACGTCCGCCTCGTGATCGACCTGCGAGAGTTCGACGGTTGGTCAGGCTTGGCCGCGCTGGGAGACCACCTGTCACTGATTCGAGAACATCGCCGTACGCCGCAACGCGTGGCGGTGGTCGGCGACAAATCATGGCAACGTCTTGCCGAAAAGATCCTCTCAAAATTTGTGAATGCGGAGACACGATTCTTCGATTCCCCCGACTACGACCAGGGCGAATCGTGGGTTGCAGCTTGAGCAAAAAACAGGGTGAACACGGGAGTACCCCCTGATTCGATTGGGAATCACGGTTTCCGTCTCGCCGTTTCTGATGAGCCTCGAGCAGAGTGTCCATCAGATGGAAACAATCTTCGATTTTCGGAGGCAAATTTCCACGCAAGGAGGGCTTCCACGGGGAAAGTCCACCATCGGTTTTGCAAAGGTGAAACGCCCCGGTTTTGGAA
>JBPCVD010000592.1:0-5038 GCA_051010815.1 Rubripirellula sp. | reverse complement strand
CAAATCCACTGCCAGCGTTCGATTTAGGATCGCAGGATCATTCTCGGAAATCCGCATGGCGTCCCGAATCATCTCATTGAACCGAGCATCTTTGAAATTTCGCTTTCGAACGATCATCAAAGCTTGTTGGTGTAGTGGCGAATCGAAATCGCTGGCATGGCTCACGACTAAATCGCGAAATGCCGAAGACATGGCCGCCAGCGAGTCCTCTTCTCGTGGCCAGGGAAATTTGTTTCGTTGGCGGCGAGGGCGAATAGTTTTTTGCTCGCCTTCAACCTCGTCCTGCGCAGATTCGGCCGTTTCTTGCGCAGCAAGCGGAGCGAACGCTCCCAAACATAAGAACGTCGAACAGAAAGCCAGACAACACAACACGTGTGCGGCTCGTCGCACGCACGTAACCTTCAACTTAAACATGAGCGACCTCGGAGCTGAAGTGTTCTCGACCTAGAAATTGCCAACTCGGCAGTAGAAAACGCCAAAAGATTCTTTTCGGGAAAGAAAGACAACTCACTCGAAGACCCGCGTTCTCATTGTGACTCAATGGTAACAATTGCCAGCGGGTCATGTTACGCCGCAACTGCTCCCGCGTTGGACACGCACCGGTGGCTTTTGAGGAGAACCGGCATGAGCGTCTGCCTACCCAGGGCAATAATCCCAAGAATGCGGGGGAATGGCGATCCGCACCGCTTTGGCAACTGCGGACGTGACGACGGACTGAATAGCGGGGGCGCTCTCAGACGAAAGCCAAGCTTAGCGCACCGTGCTGTCTTCTTCTCGCTTCTTCTCGAAACCGATTCACATTCGATCGCCTTGTGGCGGCCGCGGAAGATTGACCACCGCCAGGCGGATTGCCGACTCGACTGCACAACGACGCACCAAGTCGACTACGTGTCGCTGTATCGACTCTGCAGGAATCCTCTGCAGGAATCATTGAGCCAAATGGCTCGCGATCGAGACGAGCTCGACGAACTCCTCACGAAGACCGTGGGGATCGGTACCGGTCGAATTCTCGGCGACCTGCATCACTGAATCAAAACTCCAATCACCACGATGCTCGCTGCCACGCAACAGCATTCCGAACCCGGCCACCGCAGCCGCAAACTGAAACTCACGATCGGCCTGGGCAAAGGTGGCGCCGCTGTCGTAGACGACGTGCTCCATGAGTTGACTCTTCTCCTGCTCAGGCATTTTGTAACGAAGCTTTAGCGTCAGTAACTCACCACTCTCTGCGGCGGCTGATTGCCTCGGTGGCTCCTGATACTTCAACGCGTCCGTCTCGGGTAGTTCACTTTCAGTTGACACCCCGACTGGGATGACTTCGTAGAAGGCCGTGACCGAGTGTCCGGCGCCGATCTCGCCCGCATCCTTCTTATCGTCGTTAAAATCTTCGGACGCGAGCAATCGATTCTCGTAGCCGATCAGTCGATAGGCCGCCACAACACCGGGGTTGAATTCAATTTGCAGTTTGACGTCCTTCGCAATCGTCACCAGAGTGCCGGCAAGTTGATCAACGAGTACTTTCTTCGCTTCGTTGTAGGTATCGATGAACGCATAGTTTCCATTGCCACGGCCGCTGATCTGTTCCAACATCGCATCGTTCAGATTCCCCATGCCAAATCCAAGTACGGTCAGCTCAATCCCCTGCTTTGCTTCAGACTCAACCAGGTCAATCATCTGATCGGTACCAGTCATCCCGACATTGAAATCACCATCCGTACACAACAACACGCGATTCGTTCCACCTTCGACGAAGTGTTCGCGAGCCGCTTGATAAGCAAGCTGCAGACCTCGCCCACCATTCGTGCTGCCTCCTGCCTGCAATCGATCGAGCCCTCGCAGGATGGCAGCCGAATCGGCGGCGGATTCACCATCCAACACCAAACCTGCGGAACCGGCGTAGGCAACCACCGAAATACAATCCCGCTCATCCAATTCGGACAACAACATCTGCATCGCCTTCTTCAGCAACGGCAATTTATTCGCCTGCTTCATCGACCCGGACGTATCGATCAGCAACACGAGATTGCTAGCCGGACGCGCCTCTTCGGTTACTTCACGCCCCTTCAATGCCAAACGCACCAAACGATGCTGGCCATTCCACGGGCACTGCGTGACCGCGACATGCGTCGCAAAGGGTTCAGTCTGGTCAGGTGTGGGAGATGAATATTCGTATTGAAAGTAGTTCAGCAGCTCTTCGATTCTCACTGCCGCCGGACGCGGCATCTGTTGATAGTTGACGAGATACTGGCGAACCTTGCTGTAGGAAGCTGTATCCACATCAATCGAAAACGTACTGAGCGGCTGATCCAAGACCCGCAAAAATGGGTTGTCGACGATCGCGTCATACTGTTCACCCCCATCCCCCGCTCCACTTCCTTGATCCGCAACACCGTCGATCGGCGCCTCCTCAGCGTCGCTTGCCGGCATCGGCATGCCTGCGTCGGGGGCAGCTGAGCCCGGCATGATCGGATGGGGCATGACGGAACGGGGTGCCGCAGATGTCTCGTATTCGGCAGTGTCAACGTCGCCCACTCGAACGCCCTCGCTGGGCTGCGCGCCACACCCCACGAGGAACGCCAATCCAACCAACGGAAACCACTCTCGCCTGAAGCTTTGGTACCCAACACGCATCGCTCTACCTCTTAATCTTGTGGCGCCAACGGCCTCGAATCGGTAGCTTCCGCCGGAAGTTCGACGTTGCCTCAAGCATGACGACATCCCCCAGAGTCGAGATTTCACAAACATCCAGTTTTCGAAAGATTTTTCCACATGAAGCCGAAACGTCCGGTTTCCGCTCCAATTCGCGAAGCGTGCACCTTCTTCGCGGCCAACTCCGGTTGCGGCAAACCGGAAAAGAGTCCGCAGGTTTACAATGATCGCTTCGCGAACGAACTCCACATTGCTCCACACAGGTCCCGCCGTGAATCGCTTGATTGTCTTCCTGTTCCTACTCTCAGGATTGCCTTTGTCAGCCGTTGCCCAAACGACGCAAGAACGCGACCAATGGATTGACGAGCAGATGCCTTCACTGCTGGAAACGTACCGCTGGTTGCACACACACCCCGAGGTTTCGTTCCAGGAGCAGGAAACGGCAGCCTTTGTTGCCACTCTTTGGCGTGAAGCAGGATTCGAAATTACAACGGATGTGGGCGGTCACGGGGTGGTCGGTATTTTGAACAATGGCGAAGGACCGACGCTGATGCTCCGCTGCGATCTTGATGCGCTTCCAGTGACGGAGCAGACGCAACTTCCCTATGCCTCCACCAAGACAATCGAACTCCCCGGTGGCGCTTCGACGGGCGTCATGCACGCCTGCGGACATGACATTCACATGACCAACCTTGTCGCCACCGCGCAGTACTTGGCCGAACACCAAGACGAATGGTCGGGCACGCTGATGGTCATCGCCCAGCCGGCCGAAGAACGAGGCGCAGGCGCCAGAGCGATGCTGCAGGACGGTTTGTTCGAACGTTTTCCAAAACCGGATTACGCTGTTGCCCTTCATGTCAGTGGTGACAAACCCGCCGGTGAAGTGGGTGTCTTGGCCGGTTACGCGTTGGCCAATGTCGATAGCGTTGACATCCGTGTAAAGGGACGTGGTGGACATGGCTCCGCTCCCCACACGGCGATTGACCCGATCGCTCAGGCAGCTCAACTTGTCGTCGACTTGCAAACGATCGTCAGTCGAGAAGTCAATCCGATCGAACCGGCGGTGGTCACCGTGGGATCGATTCATGGCGGCACCAAACACAACATCATTGGCAATGAATGTGATCTTCAAATCACGGTTCGCAGCTACAGCGACGAGGTCCGGAAGAAAGTGCTCGATGCGATTCAGCGAAAGGCAAAAGCGGTGGCGGCAAGTTTCAATGCTCCCGAACCCGAGATTTCAATTAGCGAAGGAACTCCCTCGCTAAAAAACGATGCCGACTTAACCGCACGACTCAAGAAAGTTTTCGAGGCAACGATCGGGCGCGACAAGGTTTCGATCGACGAGCCCTCCATGGGCGGGGAAGACTTCAGCCGCTACGGACGTGCCGGCGTTCCGATCCTGATGTATCGCCTGGGCACAGTGTTGCAGTCTCGACTCGACCGTTTCGACGCGTTGGATGTACCGCCACCTTCACTCCACAGCAGCCAATACTATCCCGACGTCGAGCCCTCGCTCCGCACGGGCGTCCTGACCATGACGGCTGCTGCTCTCGACCTGCTAAAAAAGCAGTAGCGAGGACGAAACCTGTCGCATCCAACCACTCAAACTCTGCCAACTCTGCGAACGTGTGGTTCGGCGCGGAACGACGGAACATCATCTGATGCCGCGTACCTGCCATCGCAACAAGTGATTCAACATCCGCTGGCCAGATGGACGTTGTCCGCAAGTCGGAGCTCGTCGTACTCTCGGAGGAAGAAAAATCGCTTGCCGCTCGCCCCACCCTGAACGAGACCGATCTCCAAGGGAAATGACGCGATCGGGATTGCAAGGAATTTCAAAACTTCGGTACAGCCAACATTGCTGAAGAGTCCCGAGTCACGGGACCATCTCAACGCCTAAATGTGCCTTGGAGACAATATGTTGCGAACCGCTACGTCAATCGCATTCCTTTTCGCCTTTCTCGCCATCACGCCGATCGCGTTTTCGGCCGAAGCAGACGCCGAAAAGTGTGAGAAAAGTGCCCAATGTGAAAAGGGCCAGTGTGAAAAAAGTCAGTGCGTGGCGAGTGCCTGCACAGGAGAAAAATGCGCGAGTTTCACAGCAACTAGCGTTTCTTGTGCGAATAAGACGTGCTCAGAAGGAACGTGCAAGGGCAAAACATGTCAGTCAGCAGCTCGTTTGATCCATGTCACCACGACCCAGGACTCCGGGTCGGAAGCCGTCTGCAGTGGAAACAAGCAATGCTGCGCCGTGAACGGTTTGACCAGCAGTGAAACCTGCTGCAGCGACGACAAAACCTGCTGCAGCGAAGACAAAACCTGCTGCAGCGAAGACAAAACCTGCTGCAGTGAAGACAAAGCCTGCTGCAGCGAAGACAAAACCTGC
>JBPCVD010000591.1:0-2998 GCA_051010815.1 Rubripirellula sp. | reverse complement strand
GCCTTTTTGTAACGAGAAAACAGGCAATTCACGGGGTTGGCGCTGAGATAAACTCTAGTGGGCAATCAATTCCGATTCGCAGCACTAGCGCCCCGCGGCTGATCGTGTTTCACCCCTAAGGCCATTTCATAAACGCGCCCTAGTGCTGCGAATCGGAATTGTCATGCCACCAAGGCGAGAGTCTTCGTAGCACGCGCAACCTTGCTGGTTTCTCGCCAGGTTTTTCGGGCTGGTTGCGTTTCGCCATGAAGCGGCTTGCCAGTGTAGGTCCATCTCATGGGTTTGGCGAACGTGCGGTTGAAATAGTCGACGAAGGCCAGCAACTTTTCTCGGAGATCCGTCGGGGAGTGAAAGTTCCCGCTCCGCATCACACGCTTCGAGATGATCCCAAACACGACTTCTATCTGGTTCATCCAGGAACTGTGTTTCGGGATATAGACGAAACGAATTGCGTGAGTGGGGTCGCTCAGGAACCTTCGCCGAGATGCCATCGACCCAAGGATGCCAATGCGTTTCTTTTTGTCTCCCAAATCTTTCTGGTCGATGCCAAGCAGCTTGGCAACACGGCGGACAAGTGGCTCGCCACAATGCGTGTTTAGGTTGTCGATTACAAAAATCCAACTCGCCTGAAGGTCCGTTCGAATGGTTCGCTCGATATGCGTTGCGAAGTCTTCTGAGTCTCGGGTTTCAGCAATCGTTGTGCTGATCATTTGACCGGTCACCACGTCCCAACTGCCGGTTAGGCTCAATGTGCCATGGCGGCTGTATTGACACTCGACTTTCGCAAGTTGCCCGGGGCATGCCCGCTTGGTTTCGGCACGCCGCTCGTTGGCTTGGAGGCTGGTCATTTCATCGACGCAGACCGTACGTGTGTTTTGAAAATCAAAACGATCGTGAGATTGGAGGTAAGTCTGGCAAACCGCTTCTACTTGCGACTGAAACAGTTGTTTGTCTTTTTCCGTGGTAAAACACCAATACTTACACCGATGTGGTTGTAGTTCGGCTCGCGCTAAGATTCGATTGACATGGGCAGTCGAAATCGAAGCAACGAGTCCACGCTTTTGAACTTCGTCGGCCAATTCGCGGCCGGTCCACGTTTCTACCGGACGTTCCGCCGATCGGGGTGATTCGCATGCAGTGGCGATGATCTGAACGACTTGTTCCGCAGTGAACTTGCCAACCGAACCTGCTCGCGCGGCATCGGTGAGCACTTCAATGATCGACCGGATCAAAACGGCGCGTGGTTCTTGAAGCTGAATCGCCAAAAGTGCTTCGTATGAGTCTCGCCAACGTCTCCGCCACAACCCAACTTGCTTTCGCCCAAGCCCTACCGCTCGTCCTATGTCGACATTGTTGAGTTTTTCATAGCCAAGTAGAATCACATTCACTCGGGTTGCAATTCGGCTAGCCAACGTCGTCCGGTTGGACAATTCGCGGAGTGCGACAAACATCGTTTCGGTGAGCAGAATCCGAGCGGCCTTCCCTGACATGGCTCTTCCTTTGGTTGGTATTGGCTGTGGTAAGCAAACATCAAACAGAGGGAGAGCCTTTTTGTAACGAGAAAACAGGCAATTCACGGGGTTGGCGCTGAGATAAACTCTAGTGGGCAATCAATTCCGATTCGCAGCACTAGCGCCCTGCGGCTGATGTGTTTCACCCGACAGCCGCATTTAGCAAACTCGCCCTAAGCTGAGTTGAGAGAGCTGACGCCGACCGATGTCGAGGCGACTGTGGCATGGTTCGAATCGCTCGCAACGGAAGACTACGAATTCAACTCCCACCCCTCAGGTGACGGCGGTAGTCCGGATCTTCGATTTGTACCCGTCGCAGTGTCGCGATTGACGGTTTTCGGTTTCCGCGTGTGGCCATTGATTACAACGCTGGTGTCTCATGGAATCAACCGGATAGTCGGTATCCAGGATTCCGGGCGTCTCGCACTACCGACTCTGTTGCAGCGTTGCCCACGCTAACCGCGTTCTCTCTCGCAGCATGTTGTAGAGCGGGAATCGCTCCGTCACCTCGTACGAGTGGGAGCCGGAGGCGTCCGGCCAATCGCCGCGGAGACGCTCGTGCCAACCGCCCACCTTGGAGCGAATGAACGCCGCTAGCAGCTTATGCCAAATGCGATTTCGCAGTTGTCGATCGCATTGCTCGATCGATCGGCACAGCAATAGCAGGTGCTTCCAATTGCGGAACGCGTTGGAGTTGCTGTAGTACTCGAAGTCGATGACTTTCCAGTCCTTGATCGCACCCTCCTCAATCTCAGCAAGTACGTTGCCGGGATGCACGTCGATCAAGTCGATCAACTTCCGGTCTGCCTGCTTGAATCGGCTGTACTCGAGATCACCGAGTTCAATCGATTGCTGCTCGGCATAAACCAGGAAGTCGAACAATCCGTTCGCCAGTTCGTTCAGCCCCGAGACTTGGTTCAAGGACGTTGATGACAGGGATTGTCCGCGAAGGTACGGGTACACCAAGCCATAGCTTGGGTTGAGTTCGATCGGCTTGACAGCCCTCGGGTGGTCGATCTGAGTCGCGATGGCGAATTCGCGTTCCATCTTGTAACGATGTCCCAGAGCATGCTTTGCAAATGCCTGTTGGCCATCCGCTTGTTCGAGATGCAGGAACATCGTGCCGAGGTACGTACGATCAGATTCGCCGCAATCGTCCGCTTTGATCAACGTCTGGTTTTGCGATCCAAACGTCCGACGGAACCGGTCGATTTCGACCCAGTCGCAACCGCTTGGCGAAGCGTCCTGTTGAGGCTGAGGCGGATTGAGTTTGAAAAGCAGCAGAGGCCGCCGAATGCCATGAATGGAGTGCCAGCCGATGGTCTGAATGTCGCGAAGACGGGGACCCATCGCACGTGCCAACGCACCGATATGGGCTTCGTCGTCGATGTATTGGTCCTGGAGGGCTCGCTTCCAGTCCCAGTCGCCAGCCTCGGAGATCATGCCGGTTTCAAAGATGATGAAGTTCCTGGCGTGATCAACGACTC
>JBPCVD010000590.1:0-14864 GCA_051010815.1 Rubripirellula sp. | reverse complement strand
CCCTGAAACTTGCTTGGCAGGAAGCCAGCCGACCATTGTCGAGCGGAGACCGGCTGTGCACCTGGACCTTGCGACGTCATGACGACATACCCGGGCAAATTCTCCGTTTCCGCGCCCAGCCCATACAGCAACCAAGACCCCATGGACGGTCGCCCCTTGATGATTGATCCCGTATTCATGAAAGCGTGTGCAGTGTCGTGATTGATCTGCTCAGTTGTCATGCTTCGGATGACGCAGAGGTCATCTGCGACGCTGCCCAGATGCGGGAATAGCGAGGACATCTCTGTCCCGCATTCGCCATAGTGCTTGAAATCGACAAATGACTTGCGAGCTTTCAATTCCGTGTTCTGCAGCTGCGCCAGTTGTTGTCCCTGGGTGAAGGAGGTGGGAAACGGCTGGCCATCAATGCGATCGAGCTCAGGTTTGGGATCGAGAGATTCCACGTGTGACGGACCGCCCGCCATGCAGAGGTGGACAATCCGTTTTGCCTTTGGAACCAAATCCGGCAAACCTGAACGCGCCGGCCAGGGCCGGCTGGACGAATCTGAACCGTCGGCACCATAGCCGCGTTGCTCCGCTGATAGCAGCGAAGACAACGCGAACGAACCGATTCCAGCGAACGAATTCGAGAGAAACGTGCGGCGGAGCCACTCCCGTCTTTGATGGGTCGTGTCGTTGTGAATCATGTTCGCGCTCAGGGGATGAAGTGGACGACCAACGGCGATTGAATCATCGATACAAAAGGGAGATCAAAACCGGGTGATCGTTTCGTGCAAATTTAGGATCACGCGACAGACCTGTGACCAGGCAGCATGTTCGGCAACAGCGGCTTTGTCGTTGGAATCTGTGTCGGACTCGAACGCAGACAAATCGTCCGGGTTGTTCAAGTAATGATCGAGTTGTTTTTCGTAAAACGCTGCCAACCCCGCGGTTTCTTGTCCGGTCACAGGACGAGCAAGTGCAAGTTGGAAGGCACGTTCAAGTTTCGCTTCGAACGAGGCGTCCGGAAGTTCGTTCGCCAATCGCGTTGCGAAGGCTCTGGCAGCTTCCACGAAGGATGGATCGTTCAATAGTGTCAACGCCTGCTGTGGGCTATTCGACAGAGTCCTGTCTGCAACGCACTCGTCTCTCGACGGTGCATCAAAGTTCACGAGCATCGGATGCAAGAAAGTTCGCTGCCAATGCATGTAGACCCCGCGGCGGTGTTGTCGCGCATCCGCGCTCTGCACATATGTCCGGCCCGGGAACTGAAGGTTTGAGTAGTGGCCATCGGGTTGATAGGGAAAGACACTTGGGCCTCCCGTGTAGTCCGTTTGCAGCAAGCCCGCGATGGCGAGCGCGCTGTCTCGAATCGCTTCCGCACCAAGTCGTCGAGCCGACTGTTGCGCCAGCAGGCGGTTGTACGGGTCCGAGTCACGGAGTTCACTGCGAACGGCTGCCTGCTGGCGGTAAGTGCGACTTGTCACGATCAGACGCGTGATCTTTTTCATGTCCCAGTCTTCACGGAACTGGCACGCGAGCCAATCGAGTAAACCAGGATGGCTTGGCCACTCGCCCTGGTTTCCAAGGTCATCGAGCTTGTTGGAAAGACCCGATCCAAAGAAGAGCTTCCATGTTCGATTGACGTAGTGCCGGGCCACCAGGGGGTTTTGCTCGGAAGTGAGCCAGTTGGCCAAGTCGATTCGAGAAAGTCGGTTAGCCGCAGGTTCTGCTGAGCCAAGAAATTCTGGGATGCGGGGAGTGACCAGGTCACCTGAGTTGTCTTGCCAATTGCCGCGGGGAAGCACGCGAGCTTGGGGGATTTGATCGGTCGGTAACGACTGAGCGACCATCGTCATCGCATAGCCGGAATAGCAATCGAGGATCGAATCCTTCAGCCGCCGGATTTCTTCGGACTTGCCTTGGTTGGAGGTGGTCGCTCGATAAAATGCCGCCAGTAATACTGCGGGAGCATCAGAAATCTTGACGTCCTTTTGCGTGTTGAACGCTTCGGACAGAGCCGCTGTCGCGATCTCATCGCCCGCTACATAACGCGTGATGGGAGAAACGGAAACACGAAACTTGCCGATGTCACCGCTCTTGATTGAGACCACCAGCTTGTCGCCAGCGGACAAGTGCAGCGTCTGCTTTAAGTGGTACAAGGCAGTGTGCGGCAACGTGGTTTCGTTTTCGGGTAATTGCCAGACGGTCGGTCCCGATCGCCACATGCCGCTAAGTGTCGACGGATCTTTCCCGCTGGTGTAGCGCGAAGGGGATTTTCGATCTGCCTGGGCAAAGTCGATGTCCACGGTCTTTGTTCCTCGCAACTCGGCTTGAGTCTGAGGCATCGTGATGCTTGCGGACGGGTCGGGGTACGATGGCGACCGTTCCAAGATTGGATGGCGGTTCTCATCCAGCAAAACCAGTTTGTAATCCTTGATGCGTTTCGCGTAGTCATGATCGGTTCGGTTCCATACGACGATCCGTGACACCGGGCGCGGAGATTTGAGATCCAGTTCCCACCATGCCGACTTCTCGCCATGTTTGGTGTGAGTGACTGAGTTTGCATCGCGATAGTCGCCGTTGGTGACGCCATCGATGGCACGCTCCGCCACCCCTTCGTAGTCCGTTGTCGATTGAGTTGCTTGTCCTTGCGAGGCAACATTGACCAGTTCGTCTTCCTTCTCGCTTTCTGAAAAGACTTCTACTTCTGCAAGCGATAGTGGGCGATCGGCGTCGAGTTCGATACGAACGTAACGGGGCCGAATCGTGATGGGGTTGTCGCCGCCGTCAGAAGCACGGTCGACTTGAAGCGAGAGACTCGCGCTGAATCGACCGTCTTTTCCACGACCGATGCGACCCTCATTGGCCGAGTCTGGCAGGACCTCTAACTGCACGGTTCGGATCGCAAGATCGGTAGTTGCCGTGAAGGGTAACGATAGGGTGTCATCACTCCGCGCTTCCCCTTTCAGCAAGATGGCTTCGTCGCGAATTTCAATCGGAGTCCCTTGTTTGCTCGTGACCAGTTTCGGAGGCAACGTCTGCCATCCCGATCGATGAGCGTCGAGCCAGCGACGTGTCGATTGAAGCCACACCTGGAATGATTTTTCCGTCTGCGCGTCATCGCGACTTTTGACAGCCTCCGCGGCCGCGTTGTCGGACTCGGTTTCGAGGCGGCCAATCAGGGACAAGAGGGACGGCGACTTGACCCTCAATTCCGGTGGGAAAGGATGGGCGTTGCTGAATCCCGTCAGATCGGGATTGGGGGTGTAGCGGTAGGTCGTGTAAACGCCCCATTGCCGCACGTCGTCGAAGAAGGCACCGAGAGAATAGAAGTCTCGGATCGTAAATGGATCGTACTTGTGGTTGTGACATTCGCAGCACCCAGTGGTCGAGCCGAGCCACGCGGTTCCAAGCATCCGCACTCGGTCGGCTGTGTATTTCGCCAGGTATTCCTCGGGCTGCGCTCCGCCCTCACGCGTCATCATGTTCAGTCGGATCAACCCCGTTGCAACGAGCTGCTCCTGCGTTGGAGCCTCCAACAAGTCGCCCGCAAGCTGTTCTCTTGTGAATTGATCAAACGGCTTGTTTTGGTTGATCGAATCGATCACGTAGTCGCGGTAGGGAAAGATCCGCTGGTTCTGGTCTCCGTGATAGCCAACGGTGTCAGAGAAACGCACGATGTCCAACCAAGGGACCGCCATCCGCTCGCCATAACTCGTGGAGGCCAACAGTCGATCAACCTGCCGTTCGTACGCTTCGTCTGATTCGTCGGCAAGAAAGTCATCGAGCTCCTCGAGAGTGGGAGGTAGCCCCGTCAAGTCAAGGCTGAGCCGTCGAAGGAGGGTGGCTTTGTCCGCCATTGGGCTCGGGTCGATTTCGTCTCGCTCAAGTCGAGCTAGGACAAATCGGTCGACCGGATTGGTCACGTCCGCGGCGTCTCCACTCAGTTCAGGCACGGGTGGACACTTCAGGTCTGTGTAAGACCAATGTTTTTGATATTCCGCTCCCTGTTCGATCCAGCGTTTGAACAATGCCTTGTCGTAGTCAGTGAGGTGATGCCTGAAGTCGGCCGGCGGCATTGGGTCATCTTGGTCGATCAGACGTTCGTAAACGAGCGAACCCTCTGCGTCTCCTGGAACAATTGCCGACTCGGTCGCCATTTGAAACGAATCGAGTCGCAATTCACTTTCATTGGTCTCTTCATCCGGTCCATGGCAGGCGAAGCAAGTGTTCGACATGATGGGACGAATATGCGCATTGAATGACACGATCTCGGGGAGAGGGCGTGACGAGGACACCTCCTCATCGCAAAATGCCGGCGTGACCATGGACAACGCAAGGCAGGCCACCGCCATCCGCAAACCTCGGATGCGCGATCGGGCTAATCGCGTTGCCAACGTTCGAATGAGCTTCGCGATTTGTTGCACGACGACTTGCAAATTGACTGACACTTTCATGGGGCCTTGCATGAAGGTAGTGTTTCTTTTGAAGGGCATAATCAACGTGGATGGATCGAAACGCTCGACAGGATGTCGCGGACAGGGATCTCCGAAGCGATGCCGCGGACGGGATGGGGCAAAGCTCGGTTGCGGCCGTTGGACTCGCCGATGCTTCGCGGCTTTGGGGGTCAGCCTGATCTTCCACTCACCGAGAATCTGGCGGCGTCAGAATTCGATGATAACCGGTCCTGCCGTTCGGTGATCAAGCGGGAGCCCCCGGCTTCCGTGACCAAATAAGCCGTGGGTCTATAACCGACAAAACATCGTCGTCGAAACCGCCGCGGAGAGTCTTGGAGATTCACGCCCAAAAATTGTACATTCGCCGCGTTGCCGCCAATGGCCGCGACTCGTCGCTGGCGGTGGACCGGGTCGTACCCATTGAATTGGCCACCTTGTTTCGCGTAGGTCGGAGACTGCAATCAGATCGCGAATCCAGCGAACGGTGGCTGCGAATCGATACCGGTGGTCAAATTTCGCGTGGGGAGCGTTCTCGCCTCAACCGCGGTCGACTCTGTCATAATGCTGGGGAAATCGAAGGCGTCTCCCGATGCTGTCGTTGACAAATAGCAGTCTGATGGTCGATTAACCCAGGAATTGACAAGTGATTCGAGCGAAATTCATAACGTGCTTCTTCAGCTTAACGGTCGCTCTGTCGAGCCTCGTTGCCAATCCGGGTCCTGCGGCGGAGCCACCGAACGTGTTGTTCCTGATGTCGGATGATTTGAACACGTCGCTGAGCGGATTCGGACATCCACAGTGCAAAACGCCACAGCTGGACAAATTGGCGGACCGCGGGATGCGGTTCGAAAACATGCACTGTCAGTACCCTGTGTGTGGCGCGTCTCGGGCGTCGCTGATGTCCGGTTTGTACCCCTACACCAATGGAACGCTTGGCAATAATGGGACGTTGCGTGGCAGCATGCCAGACGTCCTTACGCTCTCGCAGCTATTTCGAAACAATGGTTATCGGGTAGGACGTGTTAGCAAGATCTATCACATGGGCATTCCGGGTGAGATCATTGCCGGAACTGCCGAACGGGATGATCCCCTCTCGTGGGACGAAGTGGTCAACATCAAGGCGCCAGAGCAAGACGCTCCCGGCGAGAAGACCAATTGGTCACCGATGAATTCGTCGTCACAGTCGTTTGTGGGTGTCGTGGCCGAAGGCGATGACTTGGTGCATGCCGACGGAATGGCTGCGGATCACGCGATCGATTTTTTGAAACGTCACAAGGACAAACCATTCTTCCTTGCCTGTGGATTCGTCCGACCGCATGTTCCACTGGTCGCTCCGGCAAAGTATTTCGATCTCTATGACCGTGAAGAACTCGTCGCGCCGAAGGTACCCGAGGACGACCTGGAGGATGTGCCGAAAATCATCCGTAACTATAAACGCAACAGCACGACCTATGGCATCACGCCGGAATTGCACAAAGGGATGCTGGAGGCCTACTACGCCAGTATCTCCTACATGGATGCGCAGGTTGGTCGGGTGCTTGATGCCCTTGATGAACTCGGTTTGGCGGACAATACGATCGTTGTCTTTACCAGTGATCATGGTTACTTGTTGGGGCACCACCACAAATTTCAAAAGCAGCACCTGTTTGAAGAGGCCACTCGAGTGCCGTTCATCGTGAGCGTGCCGTGGATGAACGACGAGCACGGCAAGGCGACTTCGAAGATCACAGAGTTGATCGATCTCTATCCGACACTTGCTGACTTAGCGGGCTTGAAGACGCCTCAGGGATTGCAAGGTTCAAGCATGATGCCGTTGCTCAGCGATCCTGCATCTGAGGACTGGGAAAAGGACGTGGCCTTCACCATCAGCCGCAGTGGCGGCGAGTCACTTCGCACCCCGGATTGGCGATTCACGCAATGGAATTATGGTGACGGAGGCATGGAGTTGTACGACCTCCGAAATGACCCCGGCGAATTCACGAACTTGGCAGGCAAGCCTGAGTATGCCAGCCAACGAAAGAAGCTGAAGAGCCAGCTCGAAGCTAAGCGGCGCGAGGCGGGCTACTCGGCCAAGATGAAAGGGAAGAAGTAGGAGTCGAACGAGCTTGTTCTCGACAGACTTTCGTGCTCATTCGGAAACGCGGAATGCAACGCCTCGAGTCGGCCCGTCTTCCTCATGGTTCTTGAAGCTGCGGAAACGCCTTCAAGGTCGGCTTGTGGCGATAGGGCCAGCCATCGTTTGGTTGTGGAGTCCCAGGTGTTGTTCGTCCTTTTGCGAGTGCGTCGGCGAGATCGTTGACTAGCTCGTCGACCTTTTCAGGATTCGCGTCCTCAAGATTCTCGGTTTCACCCGGATCCGACGACAGATCATAGAGCTGTACCAGTTTTGACGGAGTGTCGATCTTTGGCCGGTTTGGCATTCCGCCCCAATTGGGGCCTCCGCCACCGTTCGACAAGATCAGCTTCCAGTCGCCCTTTCGAATCGCAAAACGTCCGGAGATGGAATGGTGAACGGTAAAGGGGCGCGTTGGCTTCTCTTTACCGTGGAGGCAAGGGTAGAAGGAAAATGAATCCTCCGCCGCGGAATCTGGAAGACGATCTTTGCTGCCCAGGATATCGGCGAAGGTAGCGAAGAAGTCCGTGGTGCACAGGGTCGTGTTGCACGATTTTCCAGCAGCCAAATTCGCTGGCCAACGAACCAGAAAAGGGACTCGATGTCCACCCTCGTAAAGCGAAGCTTTGGCTCCACGATAGGGTCCGGAGGGATGGTAACCTGCAGCCAGCATTTTCGGGATCTTCACATACGGAGCGAAGCCATTGTCCGATGTGAAAATGACGATCGTGTTGTCGTCGATGCCTGACTCTTTGAGTTGTTGCAACACCTGACCGACGACCCAGTCGGTTTCTGCAACGAAGTCTGCGTACCAACTGTACTGCTTGTACCGTCCCTTGAAGGCTTTGCCAGGACGGATTGGCGTGTGGGGTGAGGTCAGCGGAAGGTACAGAAAGAAGGGCTGTTTGGAATCGGCTTCGGTTCGCCGTCGGATGTAGCTTCGCGACTCCGCCGCCCAGTCGGCTAGGCAGGCACTCGCGTCAAAGTCATCTGCGGCGGCGCCGATTCTCTGGTAGTCGTTGTATTCGTTGTGCGGAAACCCTCGCTCGACCGTCGGAGACTTTTCGGCGCGATCATCACGCAGGTACAGGTAGGGTGGCATGTCGAGTGACGACAGAACGAAAAAGGCCTCATTAAACCCCACGTCGATCGGACCATTGCGTACCGGTTTGCTGTAGTCGACGTTCCAGGAACCGAACTGCTTTTTGTCGCGCTGGATCGCGTCTTTCGGAAGTGCCGACCAATCAGCTCCAAGATGCCACTTTCCGATACAGGCAGTGTGATACCCCGATTGTTGAAGGAAGGTAGGCAGGTTCAGCCGATCAGGATCCATCAGGGCAGGGGCGTCGACGGAGACGAGCACGCCGCTTTTTAGACGACTACGCCAGTTGTATCGTCCGGTCAGGATGCCATAACGCGTGGGCGTGCAGACGGAAGAACTGGTGTGGGCATCCGTAAATCGCATTCCCTCGCTCGCCATTTGATCAATCGCTGGCGTGGGAATTAAACCGCCCTCGTGCGAGGGTTCTCCCGGTCCCATGTCGTCGGCCAGGATCAAGACGATGTTTGGTTTTTCGGCGGCGAGAGTCGGAACGCTCAGCAGGCAAAAAATGAACAGCAGAGTCTTCATGATAAGTCCATGAGATTTCGCACAACGAGACACTCAGCGTTTGGCCAAGTGGAATGTGAACAAGGATTGCCACTTGCCAACTAACGGTTTTTTCAGCGACGCAAGGCGACGCCCCGTTGCTGATGTCTCACGCCCGTGAACAAACCATGCTCTCGGCGCGGGGGGTGTGGGCGAATCGACAGGGTCAAGTCAATCGCAAGCATGGGCGACTTGTCTTCGCTGACCACAGAAAACGCCAGTTGCGAAACCGCCGACCATCCCGCCGAAACTCGCGGATGCAAATCCGCAAGTCGGTGAGTATGGTGCATTCCAGCGCTCCGGCTACGGAGCGTTGAATGAAATCCATCGAGCTAACGTTTTCGGACTTCGATGAGGTACTTCATCAAGTCGTTGAACTCCCTGCGGCTTTTCAGTTGCCGGGTCAAGTTCTCGGGCATCAGAGACACCGTCGATTCTTTGACAGCCTCAATGTCATCTTGCTTGATCTTGATGGGATCTGGTTCGGCAAGATTCCGGAGCACAATCTCCTTGTCGTTCTCCGAGATTCGAACGCCCGTCGACACTTTTCCATTGACGTCTAACACGCTGATTTGAGCGTAGTCCTTGTCGATCAGTTTCGACGGACGCAAGAGTGAGTCGACCAACTGCTCGGCGGTCAATTTCGTTTTGAGCTTCGCCAAATCGGGGCCCAATCGGGCGACACCCTTCGGTGGATCGTGACAAGCGAAGCAGACTGCGGCGGATTCATAGAACACTTTCTTACCTCGCTGCACGTTACCGCGATCCATGGCGACCTTGGCAAGTTCCGATGTAGAAATCGCCAGCAGTTCGGCCTCCAATTTCTCGTTCGAGAATTCTTCGACTTCGATGGTCGGCATGCTGCTCTTGAACGCGTCTTCCAATGGGTGTTCTGCGAGCAGTTCGTCCGGTTTCCAAAACACCGTGCGATCAATGGTTGCTGCGCGAACTTTCTTGACGCTCTCCGGACTGACGGTGGATGACTTGTTACCCCACGTGTTACGCACAAAGGTCAAGACTGCGGCCAGTTCGTCGTCTTTCAAGAGCGATCGGAAGGCGGTCATGGGAGGCACGCCTCGCGCCGGATCGTAGGTCTTGCCGTGAACGGTCATCTTTCCCCACAGACCATGCAACGTCATCTTGATCAGGCGTTCTTCGCTGCCGTTGACCCAAGGGCTGTCAACCAGTGACGGATAGACGTTCGCGTTGCCTTTGCCGTGCGCCAGATGGCACGTCGCGCAGTGGGATTCTCGTTGATAGATCTCCGAGCCCTTCTTGTACACCTTCTTGTCGGCGCGGCTGAGATGTTTGGGGGCAGTGAATTTGACAAACTCGCGTTCAGCTGGGGCTGCGAATTCACTCGCGCCGGTCACGTCGACGTTGTACCAAAAGTGCTTGACCGTATTGGCTGCGACCACGGCATGCTTGACGTCCGAGCTAAGCAACATGTCGAGCAGTTCTTCGTTTTGAACGCCATGCTGCTGATGAAGCCAGAGAGCTTCCAAGAGATGATGAGCCTCTGTTTCGTCATTCGCATCAAAGTCCTTCATCCACGCTTCGGTTGCCGCGATCACTGTATTGGAATCACGTGCACTCAGTTCGATTCGCGTCCGATGACGCACACCATTGACTGGATGCTTGAGATTTTCCAGCAGAGCAGCGATCGGCTGACCGTGGATTTTGACCGGTTCCTGAAGTGGTCGATCTTTGACCGTCAGGCGAAAGATGCGTCCGTGTTGATGATCGCGATTGGGGTCGCGAATGTTGTGTTGCATGTGTCCGATGATGGCGTTGTGCCAGTCGGAAACATAGAGTGCGCCGTCTTCACCGATCACAGCATCGGTGGGACGGAAGTTTCGATCTTCGCTATTGATCAATTCCAGGCCGGGTGTTCCCCAGACTTCGCCAAACTTTCGACCTTTGTCGTCGCCCTCGCGATCGAGTTTGTATTGCTTGATGCCCAGGAAACCGATCGTGTTGCAGATCAGAAAGTCTTGCTGGAGTTCGTCGGGGAAATGTTGCGACGACATGATTGCATCGGCCGCAACGGGACGGAATTCTTTGGTCAGCAGCATGTGCATTTTGAAGCCCTTGCCCTCAGGACGCACCTGGTACGAGCGTCCGCCCGTTCCGTCGTTGGCGTAGCAGTAGCCCCAGTAATCAAAGCTGGTGCCGTGCGGGTTCGGTGAGTTGCCGGCGTGCGGCGTGATGGCGAACGTTCGGGGGTCGAAGCGATACATCCCCGAAGCACCAATGTTCAGGTTTTGCTTCCACGGTGTTTCGTGATTGTGCACCAAGAAAATTCCGCTCTGCCAATAGATCCCGCCATCGGGGCCGTAAACCAGGTTGTTCGCGGCATGGTGAGTGTCGGCAGTTCCTAGCCCCTGAAGGATTGGGTAGCGGACGTCGGCTTTATCGTCCCCGTCGGTGTCCTTGAGGAACAGCAGGTCGGGGCCCGAAGTCACAATGACCCCGCCACCCCAAAACTCGAATCCAAGCGGGTTGTGGACATTGGCAAAGATCTTGCGACTGTCCGCTTTACCGTCTTTGTCGGTGTCCTCAAAAATCATGAGGCTATCGTTCATTTCTTTGCCCGGTTCCCACTTCGGGTAAGTATTCCAGCTTGCGACCCAGAGACGACCCTGTGCATCGACTTGCATCTGCACGGGATTGGCCAGGTCTGGGAACTGCACCTCGGACGCAAAGACGTTCAACTCGTATCCGTCAGGAACGTTCATCTTCGCCATCGATTCTTCGGGGCTCAAATAATCGATGCTGCCTTCCTTGTCCGCATTCGAACTCTTGCTGCCGCCGCCGACGTTCGAAATGACTTTCACGGGTGGAGGCACGTTGCTGTCGTCGATCGTGTATTCCTTGCCTTCGGCTGCCGCCCAGATCGCTTTGTCTCGGTTGGCCGTCATGGCATCCAGCATTACGAGTTCATGCTTCAGGACTTCTGCGTTGCTCTGGCCGTCAACGAAGGTGAGTGTCGATCGTCCGCCCCAGATGTCGTTTCCATCGGTCGCGTGATAGCGATTGTGCCAATGCCAGTTCTTGTCCTGGACTGCCGCGTAAACGTCATCGATCCGCTCTTCAGCAAGCTTGTTCTCCTCAATCAATGCCGCGGAGATGATCTCCGACAGCTTCTTGTAACCGTTCGCATTTAAGTGGATGCCGTTGACCGTGTATCGCTCGGCGCTCGATTCGAACAATTCCAGCGTGGGTGTGAACAGGTCGACGAAAATGGCACCACTTTCCTCGGCTGCCTTTCGAGTTGCTTCGGTGTAGGCGGCCAATTTAGGATTCAGCTCTGTCCCGTCAGGCAGATGTGCGTCCCCCGTGTTTTGATAGGCGATGGGGCTAAACATGACGAAGCGGACGTCTTCTCCCTTCTCTCGCCGGAGTTCCGTGTACCGCTGAACCAGTTTGACGAGTTCTTCGCGATAGGCATCTGCCTTGTCAGCACCCGCAAACGACTCGTTGTATCCGTAAAACGTGAACACAACGTTTGGTCCCACGTGTTGCAAGTACTCGGCATCGTTGGTGAAGCCTTTGTTGCGTGGCCGCTTGTTGACCATGTCTCCCGAGAAACTCATGTTCCGAAAACTGACGTTCATGCCGGCCAATTGGCTCTGCAGTTCAGTCTCGACCCAAGGATCATGTTGCATTCGATCGGCTAGGCCATTGCCGTAGATTGCGACTACGTCATTGGGCTGAAAACGAAATGCCTCGTCGGCGGTCGCCGACTGATCCGAAAAAACTGCTGTGGAAAGGCAAGTGATCAGCAGTGCAGGCAGGTGTGCGCGCAGCTGTGCAAGGCAGTTGCAATTCATATTCTTGATGTTGCTTTATTGGTGCTGAGCCTATTTGGCGATCCAAGTCGCGAAATGGCGGGGAGGCGGGAGCGTGCGGAGGGAAGTCTTACGACAGAAGTGAAGTCTTCCGACAAAGGAACCAGAGAGCCATAGTCTAACCTCTATTTGCATTTGTTCCTGCGGGGATCGAAGGGTGATCAACAGAAAAGTTCACGACACCGTTCCACGACGTGTCGTTTTCCGGTGGAAATTGTTGCCTCGCGTGTGTGAGCCTTCTGTTCGCCCCAGTGATTCTGCGGTCGTGATGGCACAGATTGCCGCAGGGGGCTCCCTGACCGGACTTGCGAGTGGGCTCAAATGGTCGCGGGTCTTTAAGATTGAGAGTCAATTCGGGCCCGTAATCAATCGATTGCCCCGTTCACCGTGGTTTCCGCCTCAGGCTACCTTTGGCTGCAGACGACAGACCTACGAAACCGGTTCCACGGGGTCAAACTAAACTTGCAAGACGAGCTTTTACCGAGGCTCGCGGTTCCAATGCCTCGTTTGGGCGTTGGACTCGCTTCCGTTCTAACTGCATCTCGTTTCCGTCTGCAGCGGCAGCGAGAGACGAAATGTGAATCGATGACAAGGAAGCGATGCGAAGCTAAGAATCCATCCTCAAGAAAGCCACCCATGGATCGCACACGAAACGCAAATCTCTTTCCGCTGGCTCTCGTCTTGATGGCTTGCTTGTTCGGCGTATCCAATTGCCAAGCTCAGGCAGTTGGAGCGGGTTCGGATGAGGCTCAGACGCAGCGACTGGGATCTTCGGATGTGACGAGCGAGGCGCCGAACGTCGTCATCCTTTTTATCGATGATTTGGGTTTCGGCGATCTTGGCTGTTTTGGGAACAAGCGAATTCCCACACCGAATATCGATTCGCTGGCTGCTCAAGGTATGCGATGCACGATGTCGTACATCACCAATCCGCCTTGTTCTCCAAGTCGCTGTAGCCTCATGACGGGCATGTACGCTCAGCGGTTTGGCAAGTCCGGAATGGCACGCGGCCTGCCCATTCCAGACGATCATCCCACCATGGCAGAATTCATGAGGGACGCCGGTTATGTGACCGGACAAGTTGGCAAATGGGATATCGGTTCAAACCAGCAAGGGCCTCATCAGCGCGGATTCATGGAGGTCGCGCGGAACGCACCGGGTGAGCAATACAACAGGAAGCGTGAGGATGGCAGTGCGGTGTACCTCACGGATCTCGACGGTGACTACATGGCAGAATTCGTGGATCGCAATGCCAAGCAACCCTTCTTCCTTTACTTCTCGCCATTCGCCGTTCATTCGAAAGTCAAAGATACGCCGCAGCGATATCGAGATCGGATTGAAGGCGGTGACGGAACTGCCTATGAAGGCGCGGTGGTTGCCGTCGACGATGCGGTGGGCAAGCTTCTTGCGACGCTAAGGAAACACCAACTGCAGCAGGAGACGCTTATCCTTTTGACCGGAGACAATGGGGCCAACATTGAAGAGGGCGGAACCTCCGAGCCCTATCGCGGTGGAAAAGGGCGTCACACGCAGTTGGAAGGTTGGGTTCACACGCCAACCATTGTCACGTGGCCAGGAACGGTGCCGGCCGGTGGCACTTTCGAGGGCATGATGGGAACGATCGATTTCTACGCAACGATGGCAGCTGCGGCTGGCAAGGCATTGCCGGATCGATGTGATGGCAAAGATTTGGTGCCGTTCTTGAAAGGGCAGCAACAGGGGGACGTTCACGAGTACATTTTCTGGCACAACGCCGATCCGACCGATGCGCCACGTCGCAATCTGTACGCGGTTCGTTGGAAAGACTGGCGTCTCATCAAAGGGTCGGAAGACTGGAAACTATTCGATTTGAAGCAGGATCCTAAGGAAACGAACGACTTGGCGGCGACTCTGCCCGATGTCGTCGCAAGCATGCGCGGAAAGTACGACAAGTTCGTCGCTACGCTGCCCCCTTTGAAGCCAAGTGCGGACTACAAAGGTGGAGGCCAGGTTCCGAAAGGCTGGGGATGGGAAATCGGTGATGGCAAGTGACGCTGACTGCGATTCGGCACGCAGTTGGAACGTGGGGCGAAGTCCGAGTCTTGGCCAACCGTAGAACGTCTGGAGTCGCGATGGTCCACATGTGGTCTGCATGTGGTCTGCATGTGGTCTGGGAAGAGCGAGACGACGGCGGCATGTTGAGTTTGGGACAACGCCTGAGTGGTTTCGTCACTCCAGCGGAGCTCGAATCTTCATGCCACAACTTGGGCATTTGCGAATGAGTCCGGCATAGTTTTTCGGCAGTTCAAAGGTGTTGCCGCAGGTGCAGTCGATCGTCAGAAAGGATGCCTCTTGGCGGAACTCTTTTAACGCGGGCGCGAGTGAAGCAGTGGCGTCCAGGACTTGTTGTTCAACCTGATTGTAAGAGGTCGTGCCGTAGCTTTCAGCGCAGCAGAGTTTGCTGGAAAATCCAAGCAGCGTCCATCGTTTTTCTTCGGACGGGACAAAGAACGTGTTGCAGATTTTGCAATGAGTCGCCCCGTTGGATGCTATCACCTTGCGAACGCGGCGACCATCTTCTGCCTCGTATTGGGCGATGAAGGGACCGAGTTTCTTCGGCAGATCGGCTGGCGGGCTACGCAGCTTTGTGACCTCTGCCGTTGATAAGTCACGACAATCGAAATAGTAGTTGTCGCCATCGACCCCGTTGCCGACGATGCCCAATCCGATGACGCCCAGGAGGCCAGTTCCGAGCATCGTGATTGCGGTGCCGCCGATCAACTGCCCGGTGGAGGTGCCAGCTTTGAATTCCACAACGAGGTGCCATGCTTCGC
>JBPCVD010000589.1:0-2543 GCA_051010815.1 Rubripirellula sp. | reverse complement strand
GAACGGGCTGTCGCAAGTGGCCACGCCGATGGTGCCTCCTTCGATTCGCAACAGTGGCACTTATCGCTCAGCACACCCGCAGCCGGAGCAGCGCATTTCCCGGGGTGGCCAGTCGATCCAGGGCGGTTCGCTCGGAAATCCTGGCGAGCATGCCTACCAGGGATCGCCCAGGCGTTATTAGGCGGTTCGGCGCAATAGCTGAACCGAGGCCGTGGCATCGGCGAATATCGGTTGATCTGCGATTGCCTCGGCTAGCGTCGCGAAGTCCTTTGATTGGTCCGAAGCACCGAAACAACCGGTTTGGTCGATTCGAAACGATCCCAACTCGACCGAGAAGTGACTACCCGTCGAAGCCAAAACCTGCTATTTTCCTGGATTGCCGTGCTTGGCGATCCCGTTCGCCACCTTTTCACGGGCATTTCTGCTGAAAACCAACCGCTGATTTGGCGGACCGTTCCCCTTTCTTTCTCAACGCACCGATGGCCAAGCCTCAACACAAAATAAAAAAAGCAAACCATGGCCGGCGTCCTGCCAGCGCCAAAGCTCGGAAAGCGAAACGTAAAAAGGTGAAGACCTGAGGTGACGGTGGATAAAAGCAAGTTCATCATTGATCCAGCGCTGCTGGACTTTGACAATCCGCTCGATGACATCGAAGGCATCCGTGCCTTGAATCCTCAGCGATTCGAGATGGAGCAACTGACGTCGATTCTGTACGAGGATCTCGACCAATTGTGCTGCGCAGCACTGAAAGAGATCTCCGAGGAGGAGTTCTGGGTGCGTGGGCACATGCCCGGAATGCCGTTGATGCCCGGCGTCATGATGCTGGAAGCAGCCGCCCAACTCTCAAGCTATTTCACGCAGAAGCATGATCTTCTGGGGGCTGAGATGGTTGGCTTCGGCGGATTGGACGACGTTCGTTTTCGTGGCGTCGTGACCCCCGGCGATCGCCTTGTCCTGATGGTCAAAATGATCAAGAACCGGCGCGGTCGAATGATCGTGGCAGCGTTTCAGGGAGTCGTTGACGAGAACATCGTGTTGGAAGGTTCTCTGCGCGGTATTCCTATCCCTGTGGAAGCTGTCGAAAGCTTGCTGAAAGCTCGCGGCTGAGAGCTGCTGGGTGAGCCTCGTTTCCGTTGGCTCCACCCTGCTTGGTCTGCCACTGGCGGACTTTGACATGTTGGGAGACCACCTGGGCTGGTTTTGCCGATGAAGCTCTTCCAGGTTGAAGGACCTCGAATGGTAGCCTTTCTGCAGTGACTCTTTCGATCCGGTCACTGAGTTCCATCCGCTCTCGCGAGCATTCCTCCGCATTCTGGCAGTACCGTGACTTCGATCATCCACACGGAATCCCCTGCGGCGTTGCCGTCTGTCGAGGCGCTCGATTTCTTGGTGGTGGCGCCTCATCCCGATGACGCTGAATTGGGCATGGGCGGAACGATTGCAAAGATGATCGCCGAGGGTTGGCGTGTCGGTATCTTGGATTTGACGACAGGCGAACCGACGCCACATGGCAGTGAGGAGATTCGTCGTCGTGAGACACTGGTCGCTTCGGATGCATTGCAAGTGACATGGCGTGGCAATGCTGGTCTGCCAAATCGTAAAGTCGAGGCCACGCTCGAAGCTCGTGAGCTAATCGCAAGCTACTTTCGCGTCTTGAGGCCGAGGTGGATTTTCGCACCGTACTGGCAGGATGCTCACCCCGATCATGTGGCGGCGACCGAGTTGATCGAAGCGGCTCGCTTCTGGTCCAAGCTGAGCAAGACCGACATGCCCGGAGAAAGGTTTCACCCCGAACGGGTCTACTACTACTTTTGTATCCACCTGCGGTTGGCGGTCCAGCCCGATTGGATTGTCGACATCAGCGATCATTGGGAACAGAAACTGGCATCGGTGCTGGCCTACGATAGTCAGTTTGTCCAGGGTCGTCCGACTGATCCGCCAACGATGATCGATCGGGTTCGTGACGATGCCGCGTATTGGGGTCGGTTGATCGATCGCAAATATGGGGAGCCGATGGCGACCAAAGAGCCGCTTGCCATGCGATCACTCCGCGACCTGATTTGACGGCGGCATCACTCGGATTCGACGCGCAACATCTTCAGGCTTCGGTCCGCAGTGTTGATCTCGAACTTGAAGTTGTCCAGGAAGCTCATCCCGAGCAGCGGTTCGGCGTCCGTTGCGGCAGCATCAATCACAGCCGCGTCGACATTTTCAACTTCGAACTCGCCGACACGAACTCGGGCCAACGTGACGCCTTTCGCTGGGATCGCCCGACCATCGGCAAGAATCAGCCGCATCTCTCGGGCGTTCGAAGGCACGATGATGCCTAGTTCATCGGCAGTCTTTGCGGGCAAGCAAATTAGCGAGGCACCGCTATCGACCACCATCCGCGTTGTCTTTTTTCCCACGACCACATTGACGTAAAGCGATCGATTCTCGACATCCAGCGGAATCGATTCGCTGAAGACCTGCTGCTCGATTCGCTCAATCCGTTTGTCGAGCGACACAAGCACCTGGTCTGCGGTCAACTCGATGGGTGTCTC
>JBPCVD010000588.1:0-6211 GCA_051010815.1 Rubripirellula sp. | reverse complement strand
CTTGGAAAACAAGCGGGTTTACGTACTGAAAGAAGAACTGGGGACGAAACCGGCCTTCTTCTACTTCTTCGACAAGTAACACTCGCGTCGAAACGTGACCCCGCGACACACCTGACCACACCCTCCGATGAGTTCCAGAGCAGCCACGTTGAACCGCCAACATCAACCTGACTATGAAGCGAAGCGTCAGTCATCGACGAAGTCGAATGTGACCCACGATTCTGTGATCGAAACGTCTTGGTTGACGGAGACGCATGCATGAGTGAAGCCAGCTTGCCCAAATCCCGATCGCAAGACAAATCGACTGAATCGCCGTCGGCGATCCTGAGCTACCCAGGATTCCTGAAACGCTCGATCGGCATGGCGACCGACGGCTCGCTCGGCTTCTACGCCTGGATGACATTGTTGACGGCCATCGCATTGGTGGGTGCGAACGCATGGGCGAATCAAGTCAGCGACGGCATGATCAATACGAACATGACCGATCACGTCAGCTGGGGTTTGTACATCGCTAACTTCACGTTTTGCGTCGGCTTAGCCGCTGGTGGCGTGATGATGGTTATACCGGCCTACCTGTATGACGATGAAGAAATGCACAAGGTCGTCATCATTGGCGAGGCGGTCGCGATCGCGGCCATCGTCATGTGCACGATGAGCGTGCTGGTGGACCTCGGAAGACCCGATCGATTCTGGCACATGATTCCCGGCATTGGACGGTTCAACTGGCCGATGTCGATGCTGACCTGGGACATCATTGTTCTCAACGGCTACCTACTGCTGAACCTGCACATCGTGGGCTACCTGCTTTACATGCGGTACCTGGGCCGAAAACCGAACCCCACCTGGTACATCCCGTTCGTATTCCTGTCGATCATCTGGGCGATTAGCATCCACACCGTGACCGCATTCTTGTATTGCGGTCTGGGGGGGCGACCCTTTTGGAACACTGCCCTTTTGGCCCCGCGTTTCTTAGCTTCGGCATTCGTGAGCGGCCCGGCGTTCATCATTTTGGTGATGCGTGTCCTTCGAATCACTTATGGCTACGAGGCTTCGCCGGGTCCGGCACGCACCTTGATTCAGATCATTCGGGTTGCCATGGCAGCCAACCTGCTGATGTTGGCGAGCGAACTGTTCACCTTGTTTTACACCGGCGGCGCCCACAGCACTTCGGCGACCTACCTGTACCTTGGACTACACGGAAGTCATGGCTTGGTGCCGTGGATTTGGACTTCCATCGCATGCAATATCATCGGCGCGATCCTGTTTTACACGCCGGCGGCGCTCGAGCGAGGCACACTCCGAATTGTCGCTTGCCTGTTGTGCATCGTCGGGATTTGGATTGAAAAAGGGATGGGGCTGATCGTCCCAGGATTCATTCCCTCCACTCTTCATGAGCTTGTGGAGTACTCGCCGAGTCTTGTGGAATGGAAAGTCACGGCGGGCATTTGGGCTGTCGGCATGCTTCTGCTCACCGTGCTATTGAAACTGATTGCCAACGTATTTCTGGGCAAAATGAATTTGAGCGAGCCGGAAAGCGACCCGGCGACGACGAACGCGTCTGCATAAACTCTCGGCCCCTACAGGACGTTCCGCCAACAGCGAAAGATTGATGAGGCTGACTTGTACGGGAAAGCGACCGAAACGGCGATCGCGGCAATGAGCCGGTTAGCGGAAGCTTATGACGGTGGCGTGACGCGACTTTCCGCGACCGAAATTGCTCAGTCACGTGGTCTGCAGCGACCCTTCCTCGGCAAGATTCTGTCGAGCCTTTCACAAGCGGGATTGATCGAAGGCACGCGCGGGCCCGGCGGCGGATTCACTTTCACCCGCCCCCCCAAAGAAGTCACTCTGTATGAAGTTTACGCAGTCTTTGAGCGCGAGGAGACTTCCAAACACTGCCCATTCGGTGGTGGCATCTGCGGCACCGATGACAATTGTCCCCTGCATGACAGAATGGAAGCGGTTGATCGCGCAATGGACAAAGTGTTGCACAAGACTGATTTCGATGTCTTTCACCGTTCCTTCACCGCAAGCAAGGGCAAGGCGAATTGGCGACTCGGAGACTCCAGCAGCAAAACGGCGAAATGATTTCGGTATCGGAACTGCACGCCTGACGTTCCATCTCAAGATCACGCGATCAAACTCATTCGCTGGATGTTCTTAGCTGCCGGCACACACGCCGCACGCCGTTGCCATCGATCCTTTACGATCACCGCTGGCAGTGAGCCGATTGTCCCCGATACAATCGTGCTCGATCCCGGACTTCATGAACGCCTACAAATCATGGAAGCGATGGGCTTGGTTCTTCGACCTACTGAGGATCGGATCGACATGGACATGTTTGAATGAGCATCGCAACGGATCGTCATTGGACGATTGACCACAGCGTTGATCTTTACGATGTCGCGAAATGGAGTGACGGCTACTTCAGCATTTCGCAGGACGGCACGATTCTCGTCTCACCCGACCGAGACCCGGCCAACTCGATCGATCTAAAACAATTGGTCGACCGACTGAATCAGCGTGGCCTGAAGCTGCCCATCCTGCTCCGCTTCAATGGGATCCTCGCGGACCGCCTGAAAACGCTAGGAGATTGTTTTCAACGGGCGATCGACGACCATGACTATCGCAACGGCTATCGTTGTGTTTATCCGATCAAGGTCAACCAACAACGAGATGTCGTCCAGCAGATCATCCGCCACGGTCGTTCGCACGGTTACGGCGTTGAAGCGGGCAGCAAACCTGAACTCCTTGCAGTCGTGGCAATGACCGATGCGAAGATGCCCATCATCTGCAACGGATTCAAGGACGAAGAGTTCATTGAGATGGCGCTTCTTGCTCAACGTCTCGGTCGAACGGTCATTCCCGTCGTCGAAAAGGTCAGCGAGCTGGATCTGATTCTGGAGGTTTCCGAACGTCTGAAGGTTCGCCCGACGATTGGCATGCGTGTCAAACTCGCCACCCGCGGTTCAGGTCGCTGGCAAGCCAGCGGCGGTTATCGAAGCAAGTTCGGCCTCACCGTTGCGGAAATGCTGACGCAACTTGATCGACTTCTTGAGCTCGACATGGGCGATTGCTTTCAGCTGTTGCATTTCCATGTCGGCAGCCAAGTCGGCAACATTCGCCAGTTGAAGACAGCCATTTTGGAAGCCTCGCGAATTTATGTCGACTTGCATCGCCGCGGCGCCGGCCTTCGCTACTTGGATGTCGGCGGTGGGCTCGGCGTTGACTACGACGGCTCACGCACCGACACGGAATCCAGCATGAACTACACCGTGCAGGAATACGCCAACGACGTCGTCTTTCACGTCAGCACGGTTTGTGACGAAGCGGACGTGCCTCATCCTCAACTGATTTCTGAGAGTGGCCGAGCTGTGGCCGCTCACCACAGTGTGTTGGTCATGGACACGCTTGGCGTGACGTCTCAGGGCAATGTTCAATCCGCGCCTGTCCCTGTTCCGGCTGATTACGAACAGCCGGTTCACGATCTCTGGATGTCCTACAACGACTTGAAGCCGGAAAACATGCTGGAGGCCTTTCATGACGCCCAGCTAGCCCTCGATATGTGCATGAACCTGTTCAGTGGCGGCTACCTGCCTTTGGAACAACGAGTGACAGCGGAGAACCTGTACTTTTCGATCTGTCATCGGATCCGTGACCTCGCTTCCCAATCAAGCGAAATCCCTAAGGATGTTCGCGAACTCGATCGCATGCTTTCGGACATTTACTTCACGAATTTTTCGCTGTTTCAATCGATGCCCGATTCTTGGGCGATCGATCACCTGTTTCCCGTCTTGCCGATTCATCGGCTCGATGAACAGCCAACACGACATGCAGTGCTTGGCGACATCACGTGCGATAGTGACGGCAAGGTCGACCGTTTTATCAATGGCGGCAAACAACAGCGAACCCTGATGCTGCACGACCTGCGTCCAAACGAGCCCTATCAATTGGCCGTTTTCATGATTGGCGCCTACCAGGAAATCCTGGGTGACTTGCACAATCTGTTCGGCGACACGCACGCGGTTCACGTGGACGTCGACGACGGGATCGCCAAAGTGCAGTCGATTGTGAAGGGGGATACGGTGCGCGAAGTCCTGGGCTACGTGCAGTACGAGGACCGTGAACTGGTCGACAAGTTGCAAGAAGCGGTCGAGGAAGCGATCCAAACGGGGCACATTGACAACGAACAGGCAGGCGAGACCGTCGCGTTTTACGAACAAGCCCTGGGCAACTACACCTACCTTGCCCCACCGATTCAAAACCGCGACAAACCGGGCTCCTCTTAACGGCGTCGACGCCAGGGCCCGACTCGCGGAACGACGACATCCCTGTGGCCATCTTGCGATCGAAGATCAAAAAACGGTGAGTTCGAGCCACTCGTGGCAGCGATCCCTCCTTTTTTTTGGATCGGATGCCTACCGTCTCACGATTGGCACGTGTCGAACAAGCCTCTGAAAATGGACACCTGAATCAGACCTTGTCCTCCCGTCACGCGAGAATTTCGGGCTAACACCAGAATCTGACTGGCCGGTCGTTGGCAGGTAGGGGGGCCACATGCTGGCTGGGCATGGCTTGCCTGCTACCATAGGAGGCAACAAGCGGAGACCCTACTGCGTAGCGAAAGATTGCCAACAGTAGAGAATCATGTTGAAGCTTGTGTGGCCGAGAATCAAACCTCGGTCGATTGCTTCCAGGGAAGTTTCCAAGGAGACGAATTTGCCTATCACGGTAGTCAGTTCAGGGATCGCAAAAATGATCGGCGCCGCTTTGTTGGCGGTGCTTCCGATCAAAGTCGACACCAATGCAGGAAAAACGGTCGAAGGGAACCTCGAAGGGTTCACGGCCGACGCACTCCTGATTCAACGTGACGGCGAAGTCGCTGAGCTACCATTCCTCGACCTGACGTCCATGCAGCCAACCGAGGTGGAGGAGCGAACGGGGCCCACCTTTCAAGTGAGCTTGATTGGCGGCTCGCGCATCTTGGCTCAAGACCTGACACTCGACGACGATGGCCTGACGATCGAACCCCGTCGGCAAAATCCTGTTCGTGTCCCGGTGAAGCAAGTCAAAGCGATTCGATTTCGCCAACCAGCGGTCGAGACAGACGCGCAGTGGCTTGGAATTGTCGATCGCGAAAGCCGCGGAGACACACTCGTGATTCGACGCGAAGGCGACCGACTGGATCCTCAACAGGGCATCGTCGTTTCGATGACGGACGAGACCGTCGTATTCAGTCTCGACAGCACCGAAATCAACGCTCCGGTGAATCGTCTTGAAGGGGTCGTCTTTGGTGGTGGCGGTGATGTCGTGGAAGACGCCGCCATTCAGGTCACCGACATCTACGGATCTCGATGGGCAGTCACCAAGTTGGAGCCAAGCCAAGGTGAGCAACCTCTCCGCATGGAGCTGGGGCGAAATGTCACCCATGAGTTGCCAGTCCAACAGATTCTATCGATGCGTTGGAGTGGAGGTCTTTCGCTGCTCGCGAACGAATCGCCCGCAGCTTCCGACTTCAAAAGCTACATCGAAACCGAAACAGATGCCGACCTACTGACGAAGTTCTTCGGACCTCGCGTGACCGGCATGGCAGATCTCCTAATGAATGGCGGATCGTCGATCGAGTATCGAATCGAACCGGGATTCCAGACCCTCGCAGGGACGGTCGCCCGCGATGACTCCGTCGAAAACGCAAGCCAATTAACCGTCCGCGTTACACTGGATGGAGAAACGGTGTGGGAGGAATCACTCCCAGACCTGGAGCCGCGTGGCTTCGAATTGCCAGTGAAGGACGCTCGCCGATTGTCTTTCGAAGTGGACAGCGGATCGGACGGAGACCTTGGTGACACGGTACGAATCTCAAGGCCGAGACTACTGAAATGATGCAACGAGAGTTTTGGCAACTAGATTTTTTGCCTCGCGGGTTCCTATGCATTGCGATGGCGACCGCTGTGTGCGGATTCTTCCGCGACAGCGTAGCCTCGGAACCGATTGAACTCGACGCCAGCTTGGTACAAGCCGAGACCGAGCGCATCGAGGCGATCGCGCGGGCAACACCTTCGGCGGTCAGCGTCTTCGTGCCCGGCGGGGGTGGCGGCGGAAGCGGCGTGGTCATCTCTCCCGATGGTTTCGCGCTGACCAATTTTCACGTCACAAGTCCAGCGGGCTCGTTCATGCGATGTGGCATGAGCGACGGCAACGTGTATGACGC
>JBPCVD010000587.1:0-3680 GCA_051010815.1 Rubripirellula sp. | reverse complement strand
GAACATACCCGGTCGAGAGCCCAGCGAGTCCACCAAGTGCGACCCAAGGAAGCGTCAGGCCTAGCCACCCGCTCACCGAACCTACGAACGCAATCAAGGCAATCGTGATCGAAACCCAATCTGGAATCTCGCGCGTCCTAAAGTCACAGCTCGTTGCAAATGCAAGCAGCGAGAAGACGACAATGGCGATGACATCAAACACGGCGATGACTCTAGAGCAAGAAACGCAAAGGACACGTAGGGCCGGCCTGCCCGCCCTACGTGTCGCGTTCCGTCAATCAACTGAAAAGACGAAGCAATGGCTTACGGCTCGAGCACCAATCCGCCGAAGCCATCACCACCGGCAGCGGTCGTTGCACCGAAGACGTTGTTGTCCAATCGGCCCGTATCGTTATTGCCAACGATCGTGGCCGCATCCAGGGCAATGGCTCCGCTGTCGGCGCCGGTCGTTTCGATCAGTTTCCCACTCGTGATCGGACCGTTGTCATCGGCGTGCGCGCCGGGAAGCACGGTCGCGGTTGCTGAGATCAAGTCACTTGTTTTGTGTCCGAACACCGAGACAGCTGCGGCACAAATCAGTGCCACGCCCGCGATGATCAAACCGTACTCGACAAGTCCCTGACCCTTCTTGTTTTGAAGCATCTTACGCATTTTGGTTTCTCTCATTTGAAAGAAGGTAATTGAAAATGAATTGCCGCCTGACCGGTTCCTCGCGTGGCAGCGGCTAGCAATACCACGCGAAGTCGGAAACACCGTTCGTCACTGCATGGCAGGTTGACCATGACCGCCAAAAGTCGAAAGTGAAATCCGAATTGATTCGTTACTACAGGCAGCCAGCTGGCTCTCGCCAAAACTTCGCTACCTATCAGTCCCCAAGCTCAGCTTGGAAGACAGTTTCTTTAGATGGAGCCCCACAACGCCGGCACAGCCGATCGGGTTGGTCGGACCGATGACCGCCTGCACCAGACGGTGCGGGGCGTATCGAGTCGTAAGTCCGGGCAGAGCTCACGCGCAGACGCTGTCTCTATCCAAGAGAGCGTGCGCTAGGAGACGCAAGAAGCGGGGGGTCCGCGTGGCTGCGGAAGAAGAATCTGGGCGGCAATCGCCCCCAATGGATCTGCAATCGGTGCTTGAAAAAGCCCGACGTCGCCGACAACGACGACCTCGTTTTGCCACTGCAAACCTGTCGGGGCGACAAGCAATTGGCAAACGGCACACGTATCCGAGTTGTGCTCATGTTCGGCAGGAAGGCTCGACTCTTCGACAGAGCCAAAATCCCCCGACTGAGTGTCAGCATCGTTGTGACGAAGGCAGCCGTGCGAACAAACATTGCCTTCGACCGCTTCCGAAGCTGTCCACAACACATCAGAACCATGGGAACACCCCGCCAGATGCAACCAAGCTGGTGCATGACCAATGAAGATCATGCTCGACAGCAGGCTGACAAAGACTAGCCGGAGTGTGGTCATGGAGCATTTCCAAGCAGGAAGTGAGTCCGAGAGGTGCGACTTCAGACGTCGCATACCATACGATCACTCAACTCACTCTGTTCGTCAAGTGAGAAAAATTCGTCAGTCAATACCTTCTGGCCTCGGTTTTCGCTTCCTTCACTTCCCATCACCGAACCGAGTTTGCTGCAAATCAACGCGCCGCGATGCGATCGAGCGCGAATTGTCCCTTCATCGTAGGCGCCATATCGGAAGAGCGACGATCGAACTCGATAGCTTGCCCCCCGCGCTCGCGGGCGGGCCATTCGCTTGCAAGAGTTCACCTGCTTCCCGAATTCATCGGTGAGAAAAGCCGATTCACCGCAAGATTCACCGCACGATGCATGCTACTGGCCAGTGAACAATGGCCAGTTCCGAGCCGTTGGCACGCCGACCACGAAATGCGTGCACGACCAACGGAGAGTGCAGAATCCTGAGTCGTTCGATCTGGAGTTCGACCCTCACATGTCAGCCGACGTCGCACGAGAGACGCCTGAAAAACGAACGTCGATGACCTGACATCGCAATCGATGGAACGCGGACAATTCGGCCCACGCGTTCATGAACCTCGGCACACACGCCTTCGATCGAAGATGCTCGAAGACTTGTACACTGATCTGTAAAGAGCAGCGGGGACATACACGGTTTATTTCACCCGGTGCTTGGTTGGTCCCAGGAAACCAAGGATCCGGGCAGTTTGATCGTCTCGCAAGGGAAGACGATCAGCGATGGCGCGCTTTGGAAGAGAATGCCGACAAGTCGGCCACCTACCGAAACGTCTGCGACCAAATCCGTGCTTCCTTCTCACTAACGATTGAATAGGAAAACCAACCAGTCCCACATCTGGAAAAAGAGTTGCCCGTGGTCGAACCTAGGTGGGCCGTCGGCGTGCAACCGACCTGCAGCCAACGTTCCTCGTCAAGCCACTTCTTCTCTTTCGTCTCTATCAACAGACAAGCATAACCGACGCTCCACAAACTTCATTTCTCTAAGTAATGACAATGCCCGAAGACAATCCAGCTTTTCTGGCCTCGCCAGCGTTTCTCGGCAGCCCTCTGACGACACGCAAGATGGCGCGCCGATTTCACTTCAGCTGGCCGAACGGTGAATTCACACGGTGGCTCTTTGTTGTGGCTTTCACAAGTTCGTTTCTTGCACCGCAGGTTGTTTTTGCAGAAACGTCTTCGCCACCAAACGTTCTATTCATCGCGGTCGACGACCTGAACAACTACGCGTTGGGACTGAACTCTCAAGCGCGCGCGATAACACCGCAGATGGATGCTCTCGCCAGTCGCGGCACGCTTTTCACGAACGCGCACTGCGCAGCCCCTGTCTGCAATCCATCACGAGCAAGCGTGATGACGGGCGTCTCTCCATCGACCAGCGGCGTGTACACCAATCGAGACGACTGGAGGGAAAACGATTACCTGAAGTCGATTGTGACGTTGCCGCAACAGTTCCGCGATCACGGATACAAGGTCATCGGTGGCGGCAAGTTGTACCACGCCGCCAATCTTTCGGAGAAGATGCTGGAAGGTTACTTGGACGCGCGACCCTGGCATGAATACTTCCCATCAAAAACTCGTCAACTCGCTGACGAGTTTGTTCCGAGCAATCAGTCCGTCAATGGATCGAACAAGTTTTACGGCGGCCGATTTGATTGGGATGCCCTTGATATTTCGGACGACCAGATGGGTGACGGCAAAGTCGTCTCGTGGGCCGAAAAACAACTTGCTCACGAGCACGAGAAGCCACTCTTCATTGCGGTCGGAATTTATCGCCCCCACATCCCCTGGTACACGCCCAAGCATTGGTTTGAAAAGATTTCGATTGAAGACATCAACCTTCCGGCCGACCCGGCGAGTGACATGCAGGACATTCCCACGGTGGGGCAGAACACGACCAAACAGATTTGGCACCAGTGGCTGGTTGACAACGACAAATGGGACGACGCCACGCAAGCCTATCTAGCATCAGTCAGCTTCGCAGATGAAATGGTCGGTCGATTGATCAAAGCCCTCGACTCGGGTCCGCTTGCCGAAAACACAATCGTCGTGCTGTGGTCGGACCACGGCTACCATCTCGGCCACAAGCAACATTGGGAAAAACGTGTTCTGTGGGAGCAGGCGACAAAAGTTCCTTTGATCGTCGTCGACAAACGCTTTGAGAACACAAGCGGCAGTCGTTGCGATC
>JBPCVD010000586.1:0-6824 GCA_051010815.1 Rubripirellula sp. | reverse complement strand
CCGCGGAGATTCGTCACGCCCTCGACGTATTCTGCGACCTGGGGCGTCGGCGTGATCTGGTCCAGAATGACGATCTCTTGAATCTGCTCGATTCGAAAGGCGTAATGCTGGTCGTCGAGCTGAAACCCTACAAACTGCGAGGTATTCTTCGTTTCGGATATGACGTCGGACGGCATTCCGGACGTCGAGGGATCGACCATTGCCAACTGCTGGGACGGAAGGGCGGAAAAGCGGGGGGCGAGTGCCACAAACCTTTTGACAGTCTATTTAGCGTTTTGCCGGGAAACAACGATTCAGTTGCAGGAACTGACAGTTCGTCCCAGGGACGCGACTCCCTGCCCCCCGGCAGTTCAGCCCAACGCGTTTGTCGCCCGAGGCACCCAACTCCCCTCCAGCCCCGTCGTTCCCCGGTGCCCAGTCCTTGCCTCTCCTAGCCTTTTGACGGCCGTCCCGTCCCTTTCGCTCGATCGCCCGGGTCTGAGGCCCGCGCTCACGTCAACTGGGGTTCAATGATCCTTACGAACGAGATTCTGAGGTCCGAGAGCCCGACGTCAGAGACCCCAACGGAGGAAACGCGAACGGCGTGCCGGGAGTGATCGACCTATGGGAAACGCCCACCGAAAGCCAGTCGTTTAACGAATCGAGCTCTCATCCACCACAACAACCAGGCCCACGGTCTCAACCGAGAGAATGGACCTATTGTCTGCCGAACTCGCGCCGCCGATCCACCTTCCAGCCCGAGCGATTCCGCGTTTCGTTACGGCCATCGTCGTGGTGCCGATAAGAGCTACCTGCCACTGCATTCCGACCGCAGATCGAGTCGGTGTTCCAACAGAGCGGTTTGGCACGGTGCCAGGATCACTTTCTGACGGTCACGCGGTTTCGCACGCGAACGCAGCTACCTTCGCACCCGCTTCCGCAACGAGGTGGTCATCCTCGACCGTCGATCCGGAAACACCGATTGCACCGATCACGCGGCCATCATCGCTAACAATGGGGATGCCGCCTGGAAACGTGATCAAGCCATCATTCGAATGCTCGATGTTGTACAACGAGCCGCCTGGCTGAGACAACTCTCCAATCTGCCCCGTCTGCATATCAAACATCCTCGAGGTGCGAGCCTTACGGCAAGCAATGTCGACGCTGCCTAACCAAGCATCATCCATGCGATGAAATGCTTTCAAGTTCGCGCCGGCATCGACCACGGCGATATTCATTTTCGCTCCAATTTGCTCCGCCTTTTCGATCGCTGCCGCAATCATTCGTTCCGCCACCAAGGAAGTCACATCTGTTGGCGTCGATTCAATCTCCATCGTTCTTTTACTCTACCGTAGGTTTGCTTAACTGTTACCGAATCGCACGAATGCGTGTCGACTCACGATGAGCAAAGTATGCAAATCTTCTCGAGTAGCGTCTTGCAGAATCGACGCAAAGAATTGTAGATTTGCCGCATGGCAAAGAAACCGCAACCAACTGAACAATGGCAATCTGACTTCTTCCGAAGCTTGGCGGAACCACTGACCCTGCTGGAACTGTTCGATCACCTGCCAGACGTCTACTTCTACGTGAAGGACTCCGAGAGTCGATTCGTCCGCGCAAACCAAGTCGTCTCCGACGTTGTGGGTGCGGAAGATCCGAGTGAACTGATCGGCAAGACCGACTTTGACTATTTCCCACCGGCGATCGCCGCGCAGTACATCGCCGAGGACCAACGAGTCTTATCCTCCAAAGCAACACTCTCGGGTCAGGTTTGGCTCGTACCCGGGACCAACGGTGTGCCGCGATTGTACCTTTGCAGCAAGATCCCACTTCTCAACCGTCGCAAGCGTGCCGTTGGTATCGCTGGGATCAAGCGTCCCTATGAATACTCCGCAGATGATTCCGCTGGGTATAGTCGGCTGACACAGGTCGTTGCCTTCGTCACTGAAAACTACAGTCGCGAAATCGAAGTCACCGATATGGCCGAACACGTATTCTTGTCGGTAAGTCAACTGCAACGCGAATTCGCTAAGAACTTTGGCATCACGCCAGTTCGCTACTTGCGCGAAGTGCGTATCGGTGTCGCGCGTCATCTGCTTGAAAGCAGTGACATGGGTTTGACTCAGATTGCAACGAAGTGTGGCTTCTATGACCAGAGCCACCTGACGCGACACTTCAAGTCCTCAACGGGACTGACACCGATGAAGTATCGCCAGCGGTACCGAAACTAGCGTCGGACAGCAGCAGCATTTCAAAGGGAACAGATTTTCGACGCCAGAGAATCGGTGGCCACACAAATCCTCGCTCGTCGGTTATCAAGGTGTCAATCTGGATCGCACCTCCGAACGAGGATTGGGTTGGCGCGAACATGCCGCTCTATAGTCTTTCCCCAAAAGTTCCGCATCAGGCGATCGCAAACGCACGCGACCACGCCGCGCGACTCGCTTCGCCAGTTTCCGACGACTCGCGGCTCGAGCGGAGAGATTGGGTTTGGACTATAGTTTTGCCGTCCCCACCAAAGAGGCTCCCATGTTGAAACTGCTTCCGCTCCTTGGGCTAGTCGCCGTGATTTGCGATCCGGCCTTGGCAGACTATCCGCTCACATCCGATTCCAAGCCGCAAGCGGGCGTCCCGAAGGGAACCATCACGCAACACAAGTTTTCGGATAGCAAGATATTTCCCGGCACGGTTCGGGATTACTGGATCTATGTCCCGCAACAGTACAAAGCGGGGCAACCCGCATGCGTGATGGTATTTCAAGACGGCAGAGGATACGTCAATGAAAAGGGGCACAGTCGTGTCCCAACAGTCTTCGACAACCTCATTCAGGAAGGATCGATGCCAGTCACGATCGGTGTCTTCATCAATCCGGGAGTCGTGCCTGCGACTAAGCCAGGTGCATCTCTGCGAAAGAATCGCAGTTTCGAGTACGACTCACTGGGCGACCGCTACGCAAATTTCCTGATCGACGAGATGTTGCCGTTGATCGGGAGTGAATACAACTTGATCGACGATCGCGAAGGCCGCGCGATCGCCGGAATCAGTTCGGGTGGGATATGCGCGTTCACCGTCGCGTGGGAACGTCCTGACTACTTCAGCAAAGTTATCAGCTATGTGGGGAGTTTTACCAACATTCGCGGCGGACACGTTTACCCGGCGTTGATACGAAAAACGGAAAGAAAGCCGATTCGAATCTTCCTGCAAGATGGCCAAAACGACTTGGACAACCTCCATGGTAGCTGGCCACTTGCCAACCAGCAGATGGCGGCTGCCCTCACTTTTTCCGACTACGACTTTCGATTTGAAATGGGAGACGGCGGCCACAACGGGCAACATGGCGGAGCAATCCTGCCAGAGATGCTCCGCTGGCTGTGGCGCGACTATCCAGGTATCAAGAAAGAAACCCAACGATGATTATTCGACAAGTCCCGAGGGGCGTCTCAACGCTCTTCACTGTGCTCACCACCGTGCTCATCGCTTGCTCTTCGTTGACCGACGCTCAGGACATGCCACTGTCGCAAGTTCTGATTGACGACGAGCCATGGGAGCTGGTCTCGGAAGGGCATCAGTTCACAGATGGATTCACCACGGACCGCGAAGGCAACTTCTATTTCGCAGATGTGCTGGGTGGAACGACCATCAATCAAATCAAGAACGATGGCACAGTAGTCGTGGTTGCGAAAGACGCGCCTCGTATCAGCGGCATGCACTTTGGTCCCGATGGAAAGCTGTACGGATGCCAAGGGGGAACCTACGGACGAATCGTCGCTTTTGATCTCGATGCGGGAACGATGGAGGTGGTTGCCGAGGAGGTGAAACCCAATGACTTGGTCGTCACGCAAGAAGGACACATCTACTTTACCGAAACACCGAAGATGCAAGTCAGTCACATTGCCCCGGGCGAAAGCGTCGTGAATGCCGCAGACGTAGCGACGAAGAAGGAGGGGCCGCAGCGTCCCAACGGCATCGCGCTCTCTCCAGACCAGGGCACGCTGGCCGTTTCAGATCATGGCGGCCGGTACACGTGGATTTGGCGAATCGAACCCGATGGATCGCTCTCCCACCGTCAGCCGTACATGACGCTTCGGCTACCGTCGCCCGACTTGCCTAGCAAGGGAGACGGGATGACGACCGACACTGCGGGACGCTACTACGTCACGTCCGCGTCGGGGATCCAAATGTTCGACCCCACCGGACGAATGGGCGGTGTGATCGCAGCACCGTCGACGTCGCCGATCGTGTCCGTTGCCTTTGCCGGACCCGAGCATGATTACCTGTACGTCGCGGCGGGCGACCGCGTCTACCGACGCAAGACGAAGACCCATGGCCTCGCAAACCGCGTGGAACCAACGGCGTCCGACTAGCAATCGGCTCAGGTGACCAACCGGGCGATAACCGACAGCGCGGTTGCTAATTGGCCTGACGCCGTTGATCGAGATAGTCCACGACCTTCGTTTCATATCCCGGCGTCTTCAACCCGATGGTCCGAGCTTCTTGCTTCGCGACTTCTAAATCGATGCCGTCGTTCACAACACGATGGGCCATCCATAGGGCGCCGACACGATTGGCCGAGGCGCAATGCAACATCACAGGCCCAGCCTCGGGATCCGCCATTACAGCAAGCACGCGTTCAATGAGCTCTGGCGTCAATGCGTCGGGAGCCCGAAACCCAATCGCATGAAACTTCATGCCCAGTGCGCGAACAGCAGCAGGTTCATCCCAGTCAATTTCGTTCGGCTCGCGAAGCGTGATCACGGTCTCGATCCCACGCGATCGAGCGAGAGAGAACTCGGTGGCCGTCGGCTGACCGCAAAGAAGGATCTTGCCAAAGGCGTGAACGTTCTTGGTGGCACCCAAATCGCTTGATGCGAGCGATTTTTGCGTGACAACCGGCGTGGATGTCGCTTGCGGTGTTTGGGCCATTGCCAGACCCCAAGACATTGCGAGGTTTGAAGCAGCCGCAATCAGCATTGTTCGGTACATCAGCATTTCCTGTAGATGGGGACCGAATCGTACCAAACGAAAGTCCAGCCAGGAAACCGTCGTGGGAAATCAAACAACGATTCATCCACCGTGACGCTCAGTCAGTCCGGTGACTGCCCCCAGGCTCGATCGGCTGGGCGAGAAGCGAGGGTTTAGAAAGTGAGGACGGCGTCACACGCGAACAGAAACTGCCGGGATGACGTGCCGTCGTCAAACGCTGGTGTATCTGCTTTGTTGTCCCTGTCCTGCCAGTCCCAACGAATCTCAGGACGCAGAAAGAAGCGATCGCTCGGCTGAATCTTCATTCCCAGAGTCAGGTTTGTATAAACGCATGGGGCCGCCGCGTTTTCCGACCGAAACCCTGCCCCCGCAAGCCCATCATCATCGCGATAGATTTCGAGTCGCGCACCAGCCATTAGCTCGGAGTTCAGCTCGTAAAACATGTACTGTGTCACTCCGTAACCTTCGGCTTGATCAATCGCGTAGCGTTGGCTTCCTTCTTGGAACACGTAATCATTGACAAACACATACTGAAGCTGACTTGTTAGTTGCTGCTCAAGGATCAGTGAGTAGTTCACCCGCTCAAGATCTTCGCCGGGTGAATCTGGACCAGGACTCCCGTCAAGATCTTGCCAATCTGCTCGCTCGTCCTGTTCGGGCCCAACATTGATTGCGTACGTCAGGATCGTGTCCTCCGAACAACTTGTCCAAGTCACACTGCCCGTGTAGCTGAGATCGTTATTGTTGTCTTCCCAAACATCGGCACCACGATGAAGTCCGTGTGCCATGCTGATCTGATCAGTGAGATCAAAGCTCAACAAGAAACCCGTGTGAGTGTACGCCGCAGGATTGAAGCCGATCGTGTGCGAGTAGAAGAAATCTTCGGTCGCCAGCCCGGTTTCGTATCCGACCAGAGCGTACCAACGCCCCATTTGAAGTGTGACGCCGCGTCCGATGGGTGCGTAGATTTCAGCATAGAGCTGAGGCATTGCAAGCTTGTAGAACCTGCTCTTGGAATCGGAAACGACCTTGTCGAATAGCCCGAGGCCGTGAAAGAAGAATGCATCCGTTCCGTACATCACGTCCGCCTGAAAGCCAAGCGAAATCGAATCCGATTCCGTGTCCGCCGGGCGAGCGGCGATCAGATAGAGTTGGTTCAGTTGGTATTCGTTAGCGCGATCGTTTTGGCTAAGGGGACCGTTGAAACGATCTCTTGGGCTGTCCGGATTCCAACTGAATCCCTGATCGAGCCAACCGCGGACTGAAAACCCGGTTTGCTCGGTAAAACAATCGCCGACGAGCCAGTCGTTTAAGCAACCGAGCTCATCATCTCCACTTTCACTTGCAATGGGATCAGCATCCGTCGGCTCCTGGCAAAACGCGTTGTTACCGATCAAGGACGCAGAGACCAACAGCGTCGTGACGAACATCCATGAAGCGGCCCGCGGCGTGGGCATGATTGAGATTCCATTCGAATGACTAGCGAGAATTCCTACAGAGCTAAATCGTCTCCGAGATGCGTTGGCCATGAGTTGGTGAATGCACCACCAAATAATCGTTGGTTCCGCCGTCAGAATCGCGTTGTGATCGGCGCAAGCCTCACCGAGGACAGGCAAGGCGTAACGTTCATGCCGAATCTGCCGTCACCGAGAAACTATTTCGGCGGGACGGATTTTGGGTCTGCAAACTCGCGAATCGTGCGTCGGAGATCTGCCGGCTCGAACGGTTTTGATAGGTAACCGTCCATCCCCGCATCCAAACAACGCTCACGGTCACCCAACATCGCGGACGCAGTCATGGCGATGATTGGCGTTCTGGATTCGTTTTCGCCCTCCAATGCTCGAATCGCTGCGGTCGCCTCG
>JBPCVD010000585.1:0-7469 GCA_051010815.1 Rubripirellula sp. | reverse complement strand
TCACGAGGGCGCCTCGGTTGCGGGAGGGGGCACCGCCTCCGTTGAGGCTTGACCGACCGGCTCCGCAGGAATCGGATTCTTCATCGACCGTGTGGATGGCTGGCTCGGTCGAACTGGTCCACCGGATGACGAGAAGACGCGATCATTGACAGTAGGCGAGATGAGTGACCGGACGGCGATCATGACAATCACCAAGACCATCGCGATGATGCCAAACTGGCCAGCCAAAACAGCCGCATCGGGCGCGATCGCAAGCAATCCTCCGAAGAGCACCGCCATCGCGACGGCAGTGAGCGGATGACGGGATCGCGGCAGATTGGTCAGAACGACGGCCGATGTCAAAACGAAAGCGCCGATGCATAGCCACAACACCACTCTCGAAATGATGATGGCACGAAAGGAGCGGAGATCCGATCCAAGATACAAATAGCGATTTCCGGGCGGCAGAGGATTCGCTGTCGCGCCAGCCAACCGAGCAAGAGCCTGATCATCGTGTGTCGGTTCGCGAAAGAGTCTCCAGCGATCAAACCGCCAAGACATGCTGCGTCCCAGCGTCGGCGAGGCCCAAACGATGTGCCCGTCCAGAGGAGCAACGATTTGCCAATAGACTCGCCCCACTCCGACAGGCAACCGCAACGTTGGCTCGATGCTTGCCACAGATGAAGAGGTCTCAACTGCCAGCCAAACACGTAGATCAACGACGTGCGTCGCAGAGTCGCCGGGAAGCATCACAATCAGCGTGTTCCCCTCACGGCGAACCGACTCCGAGACTCCGTCGATCAGGGCCTGAACGGAAACTTCACCAGCTCCCTCCGGGAGTCCGACGCGGAAGCTGTCGCCACCCTGGATCGTCGCAAGGACTTGTTCGTGACGAGTCTTGTGACCGACGACCGTGCGCAAAATCGTCTGACGAATCGATAGCTCTTCCCTAGCCGTCAGACGCGACCGCAAACGAAGTCGCACCGGCTCTCGAGGTAGCTGTGCCAGTTCCACGTCCGATATCGAGGGTGAATCGAGAGATACCAAATCGAGCTGCTGGTTACCTCGCAATGTAATCCTGACCGGGCCGCGAACCGTGACGTCGGCAAAGTCCGGACGTGGAAGTGTGACCGGTTCGATTGACCCGTCGACCGTTCGAGATCGCAGTTTTCGAACATGTCTCCACCGAATGTCCATCGCCCCGGAAGACAAACGATCGGAAATCAATACGAATCGATCCTCACCCAATGCTTCAAGCTGTGCCGGAATGTCATCAACCGTCACGACCCAATCGGCGGAGGAGCCGACCGTCCGCGCATCGCTTGCGACCACCGTCGTGGAACCAACGTCCCTAAGGAGCGCCTCTTCCAGCAAGTCCGGATCGGAAACGCTCGACGGCGGTGGGATCGATGGAATCCGTATCGGCAGGCTCCCCTCAAGGTCCAGGCCAGACGAGATGCTCCAGTCGACCGTGCTACGAAGTTGCTGGCCATCTAATTCAATCGTTGCATCGCTGGCGAGGATTACTCTCGGAGGCTGCTCGATCATTTTCCCGATCATTTGGGGAGCTGACCCCTGGGTCACCAACTGAAACGTGGTGACGGTGGTGTCTTCGCCCGCGCCGGACGTTGTTCGCGGCACACGACTGATGCCTTTCGACGCGTCAAGGTCGACCACAAGGACCGTTCGACCTCGATTGACGAGATCGACTGTCGCGTCCTGCACCAAGGCCGAATCATCAACCTCGACGACGCGTGGCAGTGGAAATCCGATCGCACCGCTAAGAGCATCAAGAGGCTTTTGAGCACGCACGCGCAGCCTAGCTGTTTCCTCCGTTCCACTCGCGTTGAACTCGATGACGCGGAAACCATCTTCGGTAAACGAATCTAGTGGCTGATCTGTCTCGGATTCGATTGATTGTACCTGCCATGTCGCGTCGTCGAATCGCAAGCGACCATCAGCCGTCTGCCCGTTGATTTCAATATTCATTAGGAGGCTCGCGATCCCCTCACGAATCGTGATCTCCGAGCGACTATTCAGTCGCAATTGCCTCTCTTTTTCTCCCAGCCAAAGTGGGAGCGCGAAGGAAGCACGATCGAAGTGGAAGCGATACGATCGACCCGACGTCGCGTCCTCTCGTGACTCGCCCAGCTCGCTTCGTATCCATGACGTCGTGAGCCAACGCAGACGATAGTCGCCCCCCGTGTTGATATCGATGTCGCCTCGATGTCGGAGCGCCCCAACAACTTCGGGAACACGAAAGATTAGAGGTGAGTTTGCATCTGCGTTGTCATTCGCAAGCTGCAGGTCGAAGTTCAGAGAGATTCGTTGCTGACGTTCTTCCTTAGGGATCGATACTTCGCGAACCTCACCGCTTCGATCGCTGACGACAGCCCCTAACTCGATCGCCTGACCACTTGCGCCAAGCCGAGGTGTATCGAGCACGACGGAACCGGTCGGCAAACGCAATTGAAACGAGTCAATCGAGCCTCGTACATTCTTGATCGTCAAGCGGACCGTAGCCACCGGCGGATCCTCGGGCGACTCCCATCGCACGCTCGTGCGACTGTCCACCTCGAGAACAGGAACATTGTCCGTCGAACGTTCAAGACGTCCCCATCGAACTGCGAAATCACGACCGCCACTATCGACTGATATCCTCGTGCGACGGCCGTCCATCGATTCCACTTTGATCGCTTCATTGCCACGGCCGATCACTTCTCCCAACGCATTGTTCGCGTCCGTAACCAGCTCGACCTTGGCCGGTACATCGGGCAACCGAAAGGAGAGAGTCTGCGCCGCGGACCCGATTTCAACGCGAGAAGAGACTCGCATCCTCAACAGAGCTTTCGATCGCTTGTCCGTCTTCACAAACAGGAGATAGCCTGTGTCATCGGGTGCCAGCGCCATGAAGTACTCGTCCACGCCGCTGACATCTGGCGGGGCAAGACGATGAAAATTGCCCATGCGAAGAGGGATCGAGATCCATCGGCCCTCCGTCGGCTCAACCGAAAACCGCAATGTCACATCAAGCTCAGCACGCTCCTGGTCTGACGTGCCGTCAATCTGAAGCGACTGGTAACTGTATTTCTGCCGAGCCGCATCCATTCCGGCATCAAGGTTCAAGAAGCGTTCAAATTCCTCCCAGCTCAGCGAGGGCATCATCACACGGTTCCCAGACTCGCTCAGGAACATGAAGGCTCGGATGGGCAACCCTTCCGGTCGGCTCTCCTGGTCTTCGCTGAGAATCCGACTTGGCGGAGGCGTTCCCGGAGGCTGAGCCCAAGCAAGCTGGCCCGCGAAACCCAGAAGCCCGCAAAACGCGAGAAAAAGCACCGCGCGGAACGACAGCTGCATTGCCGCAATGCTGAATCTCACGTCTACCGGTTCAGCCATGCATGCGCAATCGCAAACGCTCCGGTGACGCGTACGCGACGTTCGGTCGATCGACGTGCGATAGAGGGAGAAGGATCGCATTCGCCAAGCGCTGGTAGCCACACCCTGGCCCAACTCGGGTACGCCGAGTTCGACTTTCGGGAGGATCAAGAAAAGTGAGCTGTCTCAGTAGATTCCTTAGCCCATACAGTCTACGCAAACACCGCAATCAGCAAAAGCAAATCGCGAGTTCGTTGCCGTCCGAATGACTCAGCAGTAAAGGATCGTCAGAATAATCGCTACAGCCGCGTCGCCAGCCGGATGGAAGATTGCTACCGGGATGTACGTCTCGACCGATCCGATCGTTCGGGTCAAGGCGTAGTCGCTCCGTCGGCTCGTGCCACCGCTGGACAGAGCCGTGCCGGCCGGTGCTGGGGCCAAGAGAGTGCCACGCGCCGGGAGAATTGGCGTTTTTGGCACGATTCACGCGGAAACTGCGGTCATAAGGATCGCGAGCTCAGCGAAATAGGCCCCTGGACATCCCCGAGCTCTGGCATGTCCGCAAGCGCTGGGATGACCCGCAGTCTTGATGTTGGCGGCGGAGCGTTCGCTTGGGGCATGGAAGGGCCCTGTGCCCCATGAAAGGTCACGAAACAGGCCTCAAGCCAAGCTGGGACTGAAGAATTCGAGCCTAGGGGGTCTCTTCACTTCCACCGTAAGCCGATTCGAAGAACTCGAGCCGTTCCTTCGCGGTGTCGGCTACCGTCTCCGCCTCGGTAGCGGCTGAATCAAGTTCCTTCAGGCGAGACTGTGTTTCGTTGAGCGTAGCCTGCTCGGCCGCCCGCTCTTTCGTCAGCGCGTCCAATTGCATCTGCAGCTTCTTCAACGCGTCGGACAGCTCAGTCACTTTCGCGTCTCGTGCTGACATCGCTTCCGTCAGTTTCGCTGCCTTCTCACTTTCTGGCTGGACCGCGGTTCGCTTCCCCGCAGCGACCTCCTTGGCTGCAGCCAACTCAGAAGCGAGCCTCGCTGACTCCGCTTGGAACGATTTCAGTTCCGACTGCAGTGCTTCCAAACGCGCCTGACCGTTGTGAAGCTCCGCAGTCGCGACGTCGACCGCAGACTTTGCTGACGTGATCGCGACCGTCGCCGCCTCTTTACGCTGATTGAGATCCGCAAGCTGCTTTTCGAGCTTCGGGGTCTCCGCCGAATGGCGTTTCAGTTGTTCGGCCAACTTTTGAATAACGACAGGCTGTGCACCGATTCGATTTGCCAAGTCCGCCACCTTTGCTTCGTTCGTCTTGGTCTCCGCTTGAACAGTGGACAACGATCCCGTTGTTTCCTTAAGTGCTTTCTCCAGCGCTGCGACCTGAGTGATCGCCGAAGCTTGTGAGTCTGCCTGTCGCGCTACAACGGCGGCCAACTCCTTTTCACGCTGTTCCAAATTCAACACCTGCGTAAGTTGCGCTGCCAATTTCTTCACCGACTCCAACTTCTCGCGGTTTGCCGCGTCAATCTCTAATCTCAGTTTCGCTAGCTCTTCCGTTTGCTTCGAATGAGCGGCAACCAGCTTCTGACGTTGAGACGCAAGCGAAGGCATCGGGCTGTTCGCCTTCTCGCGCTGCGTTCCCAAGGCCTTTGTCTTCTTGTCTGCCTCAGCGATCACTTGCCGACTCTGCGCAAGCTGCTTCTCCTGCTCCGCCGTTTCTCCGACCTTCGCGGCCAGTGAATTCTTCAGGACGAGCGCCGTCGCATTGATGGCCTCCAACTCGTTCTGAATGATCGCGAGCTTTTCACCCAGCTTCTTCTTCTCTGCCTCGTCTTTGCTTTTCGCTATTTGCTGTTGCGTCTCAGTCATCTGTGCCGTCTTCGCATCGAGCTCCGATCGGTTTGCGTCTCGCTTCACGGTTTCTGCCGCGATCGTCTCTCCAAGCAAACGAACCCGCTCGGTGGCTGTCTTCAACGCTTGTTCGGAATTCTTGCGCGCCGTAGCGTGAGTCGCGATTTGGGCATCAATCGATGCGATGGCATCCGTGGCTTGTTTGGTGGCTGCGTCCGCGACGGCCACCTTCTCGGCCGCGACACGTTCATGAGCCAAGACCTCCAACTCACGATCAGTCAGTTTCGCGAGTCTGGCGACAGCATCCGCCTTCAACTGCGAATGTTCCTCGCGAAGTGAAACCAGACTCTGCGTGAGAGCCTCCTTTTCCTTTGTCGCGGTATCATGCCGCGACTTGGCTTCCGCCAGTGTCTTGCGAGATGCGTTCAATTTGTCCGTGCGTTGCTTGGCTGCGGCGCTCAGGTCGTTCAATTGCGTCCGCTTCATTGCGAGCACTTTATCGACCTCCACCTTTTCCGACTGAAGATCGGCAAACAGCTTCTCTGCGGCTGCCTTTTCGCCGCTCAACTTGGCCATCAGCTGCTTCGTTTCTTGCAGATTGGTGGTAACTGCGTTCGCTTGCTGCTGCGTCTTTTCTCCCAGTTCCTGTTGCTTGGAAAACTCCGTATTGGCATCAACCAGAGCCTTGTTTCGAGTCGTGATTTGCGACGACAGCGATGCGACCTGGTCTTGCAAGCGAGGTGGGTTGGCGGCCAATTCCGTGACTTGCTTTGGATCGGCGATCAACCACATCAGTGTCCGTCCATTCCAATCGCCGCCAACGATTTTCGTGCCGTCGTGTGTGATGGTTGCCTCCAATGCTGGCTCGCTAAAAGCGGGCATGGTTGCAATTGCAGATCCATCCGCTTTCCAGAGCTTGACGGTGCGGTCCTTTCCCGAAGTGACAAGCCGGCCATCCTTCGCCATCATCACGCCGGTCACGCCACCACCATGAGCGTTGAAGCTCTTGAGCTGCTTGCCAGCGCTCATTTCCCACATCTTGACGGTGCCATCCTCACTGGCACTGACAAGAACGTTTGAGTCGGGTCGCCATGACAAGCCGCGGATCGCGCCTTTGTGGCCAATCAAGTCGAGATAGAGCCTTCCTGTATCGGCCTCCCAAACATGCAAGCCGCCGGATCGGTCGCCCGATGCGACAAGTACGCCGTCGGGACTGTAGTCGACGCAGTAGACCCAGTCGGTGTGTTTCTTCAACTCGAAAACTGCGGCGCCCGTCGACGTGTCGAAAATGCGAACCATCTTCTTTGGTCCACCCATCGCAACGCGCGAGAGTTGGTCGTTGATGTCCGCACCAAACACGATGTCAAGCTCGTCTCCAACCTTCAACAGTCGCTCACCGTTACGAACATCGTAAAGCGACGCGGTGCCCTGGGACGAATGGGTTCCCCCGGCCACCAACAGATAGCCTCCATCGCGACTGAAGTGGAGTACCTGCGGAATTCCATCCGGGTAGGGAATGATGCCAAGGAGCTCACCGGAATCGGAGTCGTAGAGGGAAACTTGGCGTTGACCCGCCACTGCGACCAACGGGGCCCAAGGACTCGATGCCAATGCGGTGGCCGCGGCGGCTCGCTTCGAAGTGACAACCGGCACACGCCACACCGATTCGGGCATGATGATCTCGTCCGGCTTCCCACCTTCGTTTGTGGAAAAGGTCAGTGAGGGTCCTTTGCGTTTCTTGGCCTTGCTGCCACTGTTCTCCAACAACCCGCCCTCAATCCAATCGCGAATCACGTTCAATGATTCTTCAGGAATCGGATCTTGGTTCGGCGGCATCGCCGGCTCTTCCGCGTGGGTCATCACCTGGTAGAGTCGGCTAGCCGAGACGTCTCCGGCCGATACCACGTCGCCGCTGCCACCACCTTCCATCAATGCCCCAAAGCTATCGATAGCGAGACCGGCTTCGGCGTCGTTGGCATTGTGGCAATCCAGACAATGCTGCCGAAAAATCGGCAGCACGTGATCGGTGAAGTTGACAGCCGCCTTTTTTTCGGTCGACTGCTCAGCATGAGACAAACCGCTTGGCAGTAGCACCAAGCAGGCAACAACAAGATGTCGAAACTTCATGTCAGTTCAGATTGGATTTCGCCGCCTCGCACCATTTCGGTTTCAGCAGCTGGAGGAATGTTGTTGATCCTGCGACGTTCAGGTCTCTGCATCACCTGGAGCATGCCAGGCAATCAATGCAGATGGCCATGTGCAGATCATCAGGGGA